>NZ_WHOC01000175.1:0-81303 GCF_013141785.1 Paenibacillus germinis | reverse complement strand
TCGCAAAAGCTGTACGAATAAGGCGTGAAATGATTCATAAACCGACGAAACCGGATAGTTGCATTTCGTAACAACCTGCACGAACTGTTCAAAATAGTTTCCGAAGCCTTCCCTGTTGCCTTTTTGTAGTTCCTGTATCAACGAATGTTCAATCTCGTAGGGATAGATGAGTTCATGTCGAAAGGCTGACAAATCCGCAAATGCAATTGTCCGGTTTCCACCCGCCGTGATTCTCGTTGCGAGTGCTTCCTCCGCTTCCAAATAACAATGGCGAATTCCGTCTATGCGGTCGCATACCGCGCCAATACCTATCGAGCAATCGAATTTCAAATACGTGTTTACCGAAAGCCGGCCCGATTCGGCTAACTGGTTGAATACCGTCCGGCACTGCGTCGCTTTCGTCTCAATCGGTACTTGCACGACAACGATCAGCCGGACCGCATCCTGGCCAAAGACGAAATAGCCGTTCACATTGTGCTGCTTCATCAAGTCCTGAAAGATACTGGATATAGCCAACAAAATCAGGTGCTTGTCATCCTTCTTAAACCTGCTGTATTGCTCGTAGTTTTCAGGTTCTACCAAGATGACGTCCCACCATGCGTCGGCTTGAATGTCATATTGCAAGGCCATTTCCCTGATCCGCTCTGGCTGCTCGTTATCATAATACCCGTAAATCGTTTGCATCATGAACGATTCGCGCAAAGAAAGAGTCTGCTTGCTCGATACATCATGATATTGGCCGATCTGGTTCTTCAAGTTGCCCCAATGATTTTGTATGAGGGCCCATTCATCTAATTTCGTTCCTCCCCGCGCAGATGGCACTCCGGCTTCCTGCCTCAATAAATTGCGGATTGGAGCATAAAGTTTCCTCGAATTCAAGTAGATGAGCAGCATGCCCAAAATGAGCGATCCTAGACAAACGAGCACAGTCGTCTGCGCAACCTGCTTTTTTGGCGAAGCCATGACCGAAAGCGGGACATTGAGAACCGTCATCCATTCGTTCATATCCGATTTTGCGTAAACCGTGTATAAGCCCGCTTCCGCATG
Organism: Paenibacillus germinis; assembly: GCF_013141785.1. Lineage (NCBI taxonomy): Bacteria > Bacillati > Bacillota > Bacilli > Caryophanales > Paenibacillaceae > Paenibacillus > Paenibacillus germinis. Next base: position 80,256 of record NZ_WHOC01000175.1, on the reverse strand, counting down.
ACTGAAAAAGCCCGATCGCCCCTTCGCGTTCAGCTTCTGCTTCCAACCCTCCAGATTACCGCCAAAGATCGATCCAAGCTGAGACTTATCGTTATGGGAGACGACTGTACCCGTTTCGTCCAAAAGCATCAGGCTTCCCATATTGAACCTCTCCGCTGCACGTAAGATCGAATGAAAAGAACTTTCATCCACCTCGACGGTCAAATAAGCGCGCGGCGTATCCGTAAAAATAGGTAACGGCTGCACAAAGGTAATGACGTCGATCGAGCCTTTCTTCAGCATCATCCATTTCGGCTTAGACATGGCTCCTACCGTGTTGAGGAACGGATAGGTGTCCCGCAAAGCGTCTAATTTCTGATAACCCTTCTCACTGGACAACACGAATTTCTCCTCCGGCAAAAAAAGATTGACCGTATTCGTAAACTCGATTGACCTTGACGCTGCGGTCAACTTGTCCAACACATCGACCATTTCTACAAAGTCGCGGCGATCGGTCTTGTACAAGTATTGCTGCATGCCTGGGTCAAGCGTAATCCCGCGCGATGACTTCGATATGGATTTCAAAGCGCTGTCGACGCGCTCCTGAATCTGTTCGATCATTTCGAGGTTAGCCATGTTTACCTGTCGTTCCAAATGGTCGGAGACGATCGCATATGTCAAAAAAGCGGCAAGAAGAATGGGGATGCATAGAACAATAATTCCGAAGCCCAGCAGCCTCCTGTAATACATCCCTCTTGCGAGAACCGATTGGATGGCATCTCTAATCATACGCATGCTTCTCCTCCCTATTCATTACCGTCATGATTTCCTTTATTATAGCTACAATAAAAGCGCTTGCATACTTACTCTTTTAAAAAAAGCCTTCTATTCCTCCTGTTCAGAAAAGTATAGAAGACTGCTAGATTTGCCTTATGTGTTAACTTAAGCTGCCTAAAGCCTATTTAATTCTAGAATGGATAAAGCTATTCATGAATTGGCGCTGAAACGGCAGGAAAACGATCATCAGAGGCGCTATAACTAGCAGTGTCGTAGCACTAGCCTCTGTCTTGAACATCTGGCGCAAGAGGAAGATACCGAAGGCTGAGGCGAAATAAGGCAGCATAATACCCAGCTTGGCCGACGATAATTGTTCTTGAAATCATTCTCCAGCATCCCTTGAGGTACCATATACTCGATATATTTGGGTTCGGTGATTTTGGGCGAAGCAAGGTCTGCATGTTTGACCAACACCCCATTTTTCATCATGCCGCCAAACTACAAAAAGGCCACCGATGCACCGGTAGCCTTCCTACATTTTTTCAACAACTGTTTTATATGTCTTTATTCAACATCATTTCGAGAATAAGTTTATCAATCTCAGATGTTGCCTCATTACCTATACGGCAAAAGTTGTCGATCGTCTTCTCTGCTTCATTTTCGATAAATCCATTCGTTGAGGAAATCGTCATTCCTTTTGATGCGAGAAGTGCTGATTGTACCGCTGCACTCGTACAGGTCGCTACTTTCATAGCGCAGCCGCCTTTTGCTCCATCGCACATCATCCCGGATACATTACCCAGCATGTTTTGGATCGCCGCTTTAATCTCCGTTTTCCCTCCACCAAGCAGATAAGTAATGCCGCAGCTTGCACCCGTACCGGATACGGTGACCCCGCATAATGCGGATAATCGCCCAAACTTGGATTTGATATGAATGGTGACCAAATGGCTTAGCGCAACAGCGCGAATGAGTTGCTCTTCAGAGGCACCAAGCTTTTCTGCAGCCGCTACAACAGGGTTTGTCGCTGCAATGCCTTGGTTTCCGCTTCCCGAATTTGCCATAACCGGCATGGAGGATCCCGCCATGCGAGCATCCGATCCAGCTGCTGCAAGAGCCATGGCATGAGAGATTAAATCGTCGGACAAAATACCTTTTTGCACATTTTCTTTAATCGTTTTACCGACTTCGAGACCGTACGCATGTTCCAAACCGTCTAATCCAGCTTTGCGGTTAAGCTCGATACTTTGCTTGACCAAACCGAGGTCCGCAAGATCCACCGTGTTCACGAATTCCACAATCGAATCAATCGTTAGCTCGCTGCGTTCTTCATTGGAACTCTTGAAACTCGCGTTGGCGCAGCCTCCCATATCAACGATCTGTCCATCAACTTCTATCAAAGTGATATTCGTATGATTATCCGTAATAACAACCTTCGCATACCTTTTATCAGCTTCAATAATAACCTCAATATATAATTTCTTTGGCGTATCGGCGAGATGGACAACAGAAATCCCTCGTTCCACCATATCCTGCGCCACAGAAATATCTTCGGGCTTAATATCGGCAAGCACTTCTAGCTGCTTCTCCGCATTACCGGCAATTGCACCTAACGCAGCGACAAAATCGATCCCTGTCAGGCCTGTTCCGGGTATACCAACTGCAAGTGCATTCTTGATTATACCTGCGCTTGCATAAACAGTAATTTTATCGATAGTGCCATCCACATAAGTCCTAGCCTTTGCCGCAGCTAAGGCAATCGCAACCGGCTCTGTGCAGCCCAGCGCGATAACGAGTTCGTTTTGCAGTATGTTTATGAATGTATTCGTCCTCATGTTGAGCCTCCCTTAACACCGAAAGGCACCAAAAGACCTTCGACTGATTCTTAAAATATACAATAGTTGCTTCACCTAGTTCAACTCGTAAATTTTGAGAACGGTTATGAATTGTGTTGCTCTTAGCTCGCTCGTTCCGTTTTTGCAGACAAGGAAGCGAGTGCAGATTCATTGAATCCTTTAACTATGAGCCATACAGCTAGAATCATTTCATTAGTTGCTACTGGCAGCGCCAAAATAGCACCCCAAAAAGAAACTTGTTGAATGACACCGAACATGACTAACAAGGCACAAATAAAAACAAGTGTTGCCCCTGTCATACCCAAGATGGAGATAAACCTGGGTACGAGCTTGGATTTATAAAATATATAACTGTACATCATCGTATTGATGCCCAGCATGAAAAGAGGCCCAAGCAGAAAGGTCCAGTCATGTACGGCTTTTAATACTATACCTGAAGCTTGAAAAGAGGCGGTATCCGGAGCCGCCGCTGCTGCAAATTCCCGACTTAAGGTCAACAGGGACAGAACGCTGATTATACCAATAGTAATAATAATGGCTTCAAGAAACCTGAAGCAAAGATGCCAAAGAGCAATAGTTTCATTATATTTTCTTAAAATTGGAAACATTGTAGTTGCAGTACCAACCGCTGAAACGACTAGCATTAACTCCATAAGCGCTCCCAGTATCACCTGGTTGGCATGTTCGGAACCTTTCCTCAGGTAATCTGGACCATTTAGTATAGGATCGTATAAAAGAAGACCTATTATCGCCGTAACTGCTGCAAGTATAAACAGTACGCCCACAATCAATGCGCTCTTTTTATTAGCATTCATTTATTTAGCTCCTTTTTTGAATTTATTTCCTTACAGTTATGACCACGTTCCCCCACGGGCTGCGCTGCCCATCTTCCCTCAGCGCCACCGATCTCCGTGCTTCTTCACGTAGTGCGCAAACACAAAGCGCCAAGGGATGATGAAAGGAAAAATCACGACTATCAAGCATTCTAAGGCTATCGCCAAGGTTGACTCGTCCATTTGACCGGAGTACCACAGTGGGAGCGCAACGATAATCATCCAGATCGACTTCCACACTAATTCCCACAGAAGCAAAGGCAGCATCTGCAGCGGATACCGCAGTCCCAGAACTGACAGAGCTGAAAAGGCGGCTAGCATGCATTGGACCACTCCTTCCATAAGTTCCCACGGCTTTTCATGGTGGATGACTCCAGGCCATACCACAATACCGAGTCCCACGACGACAAGAAGGTACAGCGCCCTTAACGAATAAAGACGAAATAACGAGACATCCACAATGATTGCTGTTTTCATGTTAGTATTCATATGTTTATCTCCTTTTTTGAATTCATGATCTCACAGTGATGACTACATTTCCCTTTTTGTGCCCTTTCTCGACATACCTATGCGCCTCGGGAATTTCTTCTAACGGAAAGTACCTATCGATGACCGGTTTTATCTTTCCTCCCTCAATAAGCTCCTTCAGGAAGACTAGATGTTCAACACGGACCTTTTGTGACATATTCACACTCACATAGGTTCCGTTCGGGCGAAGCACTTTCTTGCATGTTGATTTTGTGATTTTCGATATTTTTTTGCCAACGGCATCAAAGATTAAATCATAATGTTCTCCACTCGATGTAAAATCCTGTTTCGTATAATCAATTACCTTATCTGCTCCTATAGATTGCACCAATTCAAGATTCCTAGTGCTGCATACCCCTGTTACATCCGCCCCAAAATATTTGGCAAGCTGTATCGCATAAGTACCTACACTTCCAGAAGCGCCATAAACAAGAACCTTCATTCCACTCGCGATATTTCCTCTTTTAAGAGCATTCAATGCGGTAATGCCCCCAACAGGAACAGCCGCGGCCTCCTCATACGTCAAATTGGTCGGTTTTATAGCTAATACGCCATCTTCAGGCAGACATTTGTACTCGGCATATGCACCAAAGCCAATACCACAGTAGGCAAAAACTTGATCGCCCTTCTTAAATTTTTTAACATTCTTGCCAACCACCTCGACTTCCCCGGCTAACTCAAACCCTAATATCGTTACTTTTTTGGGCCTTATGAATCCATTGTAAAGTCTTGCTAGGAAGGGGTCAGCCTTTCGCATGCGCCAGTCCCCTGCTGTTACCGTTGTCGCATAGTTTTTCAGCAGTATTTCATTGTCCTTGGGTGTAGGTTTTTCTAACTCTTTCAGATGAAGAACATCAGGCGATCCGTAATTGGCGTATACAATTGCTCTCATAGTTATCTCTCCTAATTAATAATTCTTCTTCATCCAATCCGTGATACCAAGACCCTCTGATTCATGTAAGTCATCCACATCAGCCATTCTTAGTAATGATCCGTCTTTGATCGCAATGAAGCAGTCCAATAATGATTCAATTTCCGCAATCTCATGGCTTGTCATGATGAGTGTCTGAGATTCCAAGTCAACATAAGAAATCATTCCCTTAACGATAGATTCTCGCACCATGGGGTCAAGTCCGGACAATGGTTCATCCATTAGAATGTAGGGTACTTCTCTGGCCAAAGTAAGCATGATTTTTAATCGACCACGATTTCCTTTCGAGAGGTCTTTGATTTTCATATGAGGCTCCAGCTGTATAAACTTCATGATTTCTTCCGCTTTAGCCATGTTAAAATCCGTATATTGGGAAGCCTGAAAATCCATCGCTTCACGTACTGTGAATATAGAATAAAAAGAACCCATCTCCGATAAATAAGAAACTACTTTGCTGATTCTTCGATTGGCAGTCTCCCCATTTACGGTTAACCTCCCACTCGTAGGATGCGACAGTCCGGAAATAAGTTTCAATAGCGTTGACTTCCCACTGCCGTTCTCACCCACAATGCCAATAATTTTACCTATGGGCAAAGTGAGTGAAATGTTATTGAGTACGAACTGCTTAACATATTTTTTGGAAACATTCGTCAATTGAATCAAATTACTCATCTCCTTTATCAAATTTGCTTAAGTGGTCCTGTAGCCCTGATATGATTTCATAAGAGCTGAATCCCATTTCCTGCATGACCTGGACGAAAGAAAGGATTTGCTCATTTTTTAAATTTTCACGTTGTTGTACCAAACGATCCTCTTGTTCCGTGATAAATGTACCTTGACCTCTTTTTGTTTCCAGAATACCCTCACGCTCCAACTCACTGTAAGTACGCTGAATTGTGTTTGGATTAACACTGTATTTGATCCCCATTTCTCGAACAGAAGGAAGCTTCTCACCTGCTTTCAATTCTTTGCTTACAATCTGTCGATTGATTCGATCCGCTAATTGCAGATAAATGGGCTTTGAAGCATTAAATTCTTCCATTCTTACACCTCAACTTTATTGTCAACGATCCATGCGCTCAAAAAGAATAATCCAATGATAAAAATGAAGGTATACAAATATTCTCCTGCATATGTTTGTATTGGTTGTATTGAAAAAGTAGGGAAATTATAAGTAATACTCCCCCATTTCGTTACTAAACTATACAGTTTAGTGGATTCCAATAGGACAGATATCCAACTAGGTATGATAACTGCCCCAATAATTACTAACCAGCTCCAACGCCCGATTGCAAATTTAAGGAATTGGTATAACGCCCAAATAAATAACACCCAAACGCCAATGATGATAGAAATGACAATAATATGAAGAAATATTAATAATCCCGATATCCAAATATCCGTCCAGTACGCTTCAATTAAGTTGAACTTGGGTATGATCAGCAATCCAGACATCACATATAACATCAGTAGGGAAATAACAAGCATCATCAGCCCGTTCACTATCTTACTAATTAACAATGTAGAAGCCGGCCCAGGATTATGCAGCCATAGATGCAGCTGATTTGCCTCTGTTTTCAAACTGATAAATACCATTATCGGTACATATAAAATATGCAAAACAATAGCAACTACTAAGGGTAAGAAAATAAGTAATGTATGATCTGCTTTCATCTCCATATATAACGTCAACAAGACAACCAATAAATTAATTACAAGCCCTACGAAAAAAACGGTTCTTGTTAATTTAAAATCTTTTTTAAATAAAGCTACCCATGCCCTCATCCAAATCTCTCCTTCTTAATGAAACTAAACAATTGAACTACTGTATTAATTCAATAGTACACTAAGACATTATGTATGTAAATAGACAATTAAAAAGAAGCAAGAAGGAATACCTTCTTGCTTCCGGTTTTGGTCCAATCTCGAACAGCCGGAGTCCGTGGCAGAACGTTTGGTTCAGACTGCGGTTGTGGCGTTATAATTAATCTAAATTTTCATAATTGTTAAGACAAACGGCTGGACCAGCAGTACTAATTTCTTTGTCTATATTGGAAAATTTCTCGAAATTGCGAGTAAACCGTTCAGCCAACTCCCAAGCGGCCTTCTCATACGCCGCTTGATCCTTCCAAGTATGACGGGGAACAAGAACTTTGCTTGGAACTCCCTCCACGAAATCGGGACAGAGTACACCAAAGATCGGATCGGCGGTAAACGTCGCTTGCTCGATACTTCCATTCAAAGCAGCGGTTACCATCGCACGGGTGAAAGTTAAATTCATTCTTTTCCCAACACCATAGGGACCACCGGACCAACCCGTGTTAACCAAATACACGTTAACTTGGTGCTCCTCAATTTTATTTCCTAATAACCCTGCGTACACGGTTGGATGGAGCGGAAGGAACGGTGCCCCAAAGCATGTGGAGAATGTCGCTTCCGGTTCCGTTACTCCTCTCTCGGTACCTGCCAGCTTCGAAGTATAACCTGACAAGAAATGATACATCGCCTGTTCCTTCGTCAGCTTCGAAATAGGAGGCAGCACGCCGAAAGCATCAGCTGTTAAGAAAATGATGACGTTCGGATGCCCCCCCTTCCCTGGGATACAGAATACACTTACCAAGTACGCCCAATATAAAAAACGGTTGACGCAGTCAACCGAACTAAACCAAGATCTATTGAACGATTTAATGAAGCTCCGTGCTCCAAAAAGTGTAACCGGTTCACAGCTCCAAAAAGGGATCGATGAAAAAACATTAGAGCTGATTCAAACATGTATTCAAAACTCTATGGACCTGCAAACGGCCGAAGATATCGCTCAATTAGCCGGCGTAAGTTTATCTACGATTCGCAATTATTTGAAATACTTAACAAAAGAAGGCATCGTTGATGAATTCCTTCAATACGGTTCAATAGGACGTCCGCAAAAGCTATATCGTATGAAAAGAAAATAAATCATATATATTCAGAGTTTTTTTCACAGTCTTTCCACAGGTCATCCACTGAGATTTTATAGATGGCTTCCCATATCGGACAATGGCGATGGATCACGGACGGAGATTACCTTTAATCAGAAAGGAATTCGTGTTTTTCACTCATCGCTTTCTAAGTAGCGCCAGTACGCAGGATAAGTTTTTGCGAATAGCACTTGCATCTACAAATTCTTTGGAGGAATTAAAAAGAGGATTGGAGATCTTAAAAGATAATCTCAGATAAAATAACGATGTTGCATGGTATACCGCCCAACGTCATAAAGAACCCGAAAGAGACAAAAGCTAAATGACAAGTAACCCAGTCATCTAGCTTTTTCTCTGAAACGGATATTCTTAACTTACAAATAATACGAAGAAAATCGTTTTGTAATCCTGCCTGTTATTTTAAATTGTTATATTCATCATCCGTTACGGGTTCCAACCATTCGTTGCCCCCCATTTGAACATTAGTACTTATCGCGATATGTGTAAACCAACTATCCGGTGTAGCACCATGCCAATGTTTCACATCCGGAAGGATCTTTACTACATCCCCTTCATGAAGCACCTGTACAGGTTTGCCTTCTTCCTGATAATATCCTTTTCCGCCGGTAACAAGCAGAATCTGGCCCCCTGCATGCTTATGCCAGTTATTTCTTGCGCCTGGTTCAAAAGTTACATTACCTATTGGGCAATTAAAAGTGCTGTCAGTAGAAACTAGCATTTCAAGCCATGCTGTCCCTATGAAATAGTTATTCGTAATTTTTTCACCTTTCGGGAAGATTACACTTTCATTCAAATGATTTGATTTATTCATTTTTATTCTCCTCGTATACTAAATTTAGGTTAAATTGCATGAAACTTAGTCCATTTTCCACCAGATTACAAAGTAGACATGTCAATTACGAATCGATAACGCACATCACTACGGAGAACACGCTCAAACGCTTCGTCTACTTGATCAGCACTGATCACCTCAATTTTAGGGGCAATGCCGTGCTGAGCGGAGAAATCGAGCATCTCTTGCGTTTCCCGGATTCCGCCAACGAGTGAACCTGCAATACTGCGACGCTTCATGATTAAAGAAAATACATTGTATTTATCGGGCTGGTTTGGTGCACCAACATTTACTAGGGCTCCATCTACACGAAGCATGGATAAATACGTATCAACATCAAGATTTGCAGACACTGTGTTTAAAATGAGGTCAAAACGACTAACCAACTCTGTAAATGTAGCGGGATCGCTGGTTGCAAAGTAATGATCTGCTCCCAAACTCAGGGCTTCGTCTTTCTTATTTAAAGACTGACTCAGGACCGTTACTTCAGCACCCATGGCATGCGCATATTGGACCGCTAGGTGGCCAAGACCTCCCATTCCCACAACTGCAACCTTCTTACCTGGGCCAGCGTTCCATTTTTTCAAAGGAGAATACGTGGTGATACCTGCGCACAATAGTGGACTTGCCACATCCAAATCCAGAGCGTCTGGAATACGGACAACGAAGTCTTCCTTTACAACGATTTTCTGGCTATATCCGCCGTATGTTGGATTGCCATCATAATCTAATGAATTATAGGAGTTGACAACGCCTTTCGCACAAAATTGCTCCTCGCCGCTAAGGCAGTATTCGCATTGTCCACAGGAGTCAACAAAGCAACCAACACCAACATGATCGCCAACGGCAAATTTCGTAACTTCTGATCCAACTGCTGTTACGACTCCAGCCATTTCGTGACCGGGAACCATCGGGTACATTCCGCCTCCCCATTCACCGTAAGCATTATGAATGTCGGAATGGCATATACCACAAAACTTAATATCGATTAAGACGTCGTCCTGACGTAATTTTCTCCGCTCAATAGTGATCTTTTCAAATGGCGCTTTTGCACCTGGGACACTTAGCACATGGGTCTTACACATGATTTTTCACTACTCCTTCTCTCTGGTAAAGTGAGGTCGCCGGATAAATTTGAATGCACTTTAATCGATTTTTCTTACTCCAGCCGCCTTTACAAAACGCACATCAACACTTTAATGAACATTTGACTATTATTATATACAAGTTCATTATTCTTGCAATTGTTAAAAGAACATGATTTGTTAATTAGTGAACAAATACCTGAATATTGTTTATTATTATAAGAAAGTCCGGTGACCTCAAAGTCTAAAGTTGATAGAAGAATACTCAAAACACAAGAAGCCTTAAAAAAAGCCGTTAAATATGATTTGCTCGATAAGCCTATAGAAACACACATCAATGAACTCCGCGAAATGTGTAAAGCGGCAGCAGATATGGATTTTATAAATGGGTCACTGATTTGGACCGAATATTTTGATAATAATTACACTTTTTTTTCGATGATGTTAACGAGCCAAGGTGCTCCTTATTTTCGTAATCAGTTCCTTGATTTTCTTCTCGAAGAGTTTAAGGATGAGGTGGATGTAACCTCAGGAATAAACCAGGGATTCAATGAAGATGTTATCGTTAGGTTTGTTGCATCGGCCTACGTAGGGATAGTGGAATATTGGTTCACCAATGAGAAGCCTTTCCCCCATCATGTTTTGGCAGAACAGATGGGGACATTGTTAGATCTAAAAAAGCCGATCTTCCTGCAGCGGAATTTCGGCTATTTTTTATTTTCTAGTAACGCACAATCAGAGGCCAGTCCTTTTTTCTAGCTCCTCCGTATACCGCGCTCCCATCAAAGTAATCTTCGAGGCCGCGGAATTTATATTATGTAAATCCTCAAGCGTCAGTTCAAGGTTAGCTGCTCCCAAGTTTTCTTCCAGACGATTCAATTTCCGCGTACCTGGGATCGGGACAATCCACGGTTTTTGAGCAAGCAGCCACGCGAGTGCAATTTGAGCAGGTGTCGCTTTCTTCTGTTCGGCTACTTCTTTAAGTAAGTCTACCATTACCTGATTTGCTTCAAGAGCCTCAGGTGTAAAGCGCGGAAGAATACTACGGATATCGCCATTGTCAAATGTCGCATTTGCATTATAACTTCCCGTTAGGTATCCTTTACCCAAAGGACTGAACGGAACAAAGCCTATGCCGAGCTCCTCAAGGGTAGGCAACAACTCCTCTTCGGGACGTCTCCACCATAGTGAGTATTCGCTCTGGACTGCGGCAAGCGGCTGGACTGCGTGCGCACGACGGATCGTCTTCACTCCTGCCTCAGAAAGCCCCCAATGCTTAACTTTACCTTCCTGAATCAGTTCTTTCATTGCTCCCGCTACTCCCTCGATTGGCACATCCGGATCAACTCGATGCTGATAGTAGAGGTCAATGGCTTCGACTTTAAGCCGTTTAAGCGAGTCTTCGACAACTTTCTTGATATGCTCAGGTCGACTATTCATCCCAGTCTGTTTACCATCTTGAATATTAAAGCCGAACTTGGTGGCAATCACCACTTTATCCTTAAAGGGAAGGAGCGCTTCTCCTACAAGCTCTTCGTTCATGTAGGGTCCATACACTTCGGCGGTGTCAAAGAAAGTAACGCCACGTTCAACAGCATCTCGAATTACGGAGATCATTTCCTGCTTGTCGGAAGCTGGACCAAAACCGTAGCTCATTCCCATGCAACCGAGCCCGATAGTAGAAACTTCCAGTCCACTTTTCCCCAATTTACGCTTTTGCATAATTATCTTCCTTTCTTTATCCAGTTTCAGATTGTCTTATTGTTTAAGGACGTAACCTTATTATGCAATAAATGAAAAAATGACTGGTATCTCATTTGTCTTAAATGATTGCCTAATTCTCTTAGTAGCTAAAATTAAATAAGGAGCAGCTGCCTTAGACAAACTTCTCCTCATAGATTATCGTTATTTTATTATTTTTGAGCTCTCGTGGACATGGTTGACCCAATGTCTAGTAAAAAAGAACATGGCTTCACAAACAAGCCGTGTCCTTCTTTTTATGCCTTAAGCAAGATTAATTTCTTTTATGAGTTCGAGTGGTATCTTAGGCTTCCGATCCTCTGTAAGCAATCCGTTGACTTCCTGTTGAACATCGGTTATTTGAGTGTAACAATATCCACTAATATAATCCGTATCTTTAATCGCTTGTGTAATGTTCCTAAAGCGCTCGATAAAGGCTTCCTCATTCTCAACCTGATTTCCATAGCCCCAGCCTTTCCCTGTATTAAAAGCAATACCTCCGAATTCAGTGATCATAATCGGTTGGCCACGGTAGGCGTATCCTTGGGCCATGGCGTATTTCCCCTTATTGAATGAGAATTCGTTGTTCACGAGTCCATCTTTGTCTGTATATCGCTTTAAGAATGCAGAACCTTTTTCCTCATAATCATGTAATGTCAAAATGTCTGAAACGGTGTGCTCCCAGCCATCATTTACGATAACAGGCCGATGCGGGTCTAGTGATTTGGTCAAGTGATAGATACTTTCCGTAAACTTTTGTTGTCTTACGTTGGTGTAAATTTGTGCGATCCCCCATGATTCATTAAAAGGTACCCATGTCACGATACTAGGGTGATTGTACTGCTGGCGGACGATCTCCACCCATTCTGATGTGAACGTATCAATCGCCTCATCATTAAACTCAAAGGTTGCCGCCATTTCGGACCAGACCAGCACACCTTTCACATCACACCAGTACAGGAACCGGGCATCTTCAATCTTCATATGCTTCCTTACCCCGTTGTAACCCATAGCCAATATTGCATCAATGTCCTCAATTAACGCCTCCTCCGATGGCGGAGTCAAGTGACTGTCTGGCCAGTAACCCTGATCGAGAATAAGACGTTGATATATCGGTGTATTGTTAAGGAGTACTTTTCCTTTTTCAATCGAAATTTTTCTCATACCGAAGTAAGAGTATACATGATCAATGATGATGTCATCTTCATAAAGGATAAATTCCACATCGTATAAGTTTGGGTTATGCGGTGACCATGCTAATACCTTCCAAGGCCCATTCGCTTCATGTAATAAATTCATATCCACTTGGAGCCATGGGCGATCGATAACGAGACTCGTTTGCTTAAGAACTTTATCCTTCAAGCTAATCCGAGTTTCCAGACGGAGTTGTTTCAATTCGGCAGCCATGTGCGCCTGATACTCAAAGCGAACTGAATAATTATCGAGATCAGGCGTCATCTTAACAGACTTTAAATACGAGGTCGCTACATACTCTACCCACACACTTTGCCAAATGCCTGTTGTCTGCACATAAAAGCACTCAAAATTATCATCAACCCAACGCTGTTTGCCTCTTGGCTGTGTACAGCTTTGTGAGTCTTCCGCTTTCAACACGAGGGTATTGGATTCGCCAAGTAGAAGATACGGTGTAATGTCAAAAGAAAAAGCAGTGTATCCCCCTTGATGTTGTCCAACCATTGTTCCATTAACCCATAGCTTTGCTATATAGTCTACCGCCTGAAAATGAAGGATAACACGGTTCCCTTCTTGCTCCTTCGGGATATCCAAAGCACGCTCATACCATACATTCGGGTGAAACTTCTCTTCTCCAATCCCGCTCGCCTTCGTTTCGTAGGTGAACGGAACTGTTATTTTGCGATCTCCATTAAGCTGTTTATACCACTTTTCGATTTCCCCTACATTATCATCGTCAAAACGGAAATCCCATTCCCCGTTCAAATTGAGCCAAGAATCACGAACGAATTGAGGTCTTGGATAATCTTTGATATACATCTTAGTTGTCATAACTACACTCCTCTATCTTCTCTGTATTTATAACTACGCATTTCACTTCGAAACAGAAACTTTATGAAAAATAATATCCGAATGGTTCGAAAGTAGACCGATTTTGCCATGTGTATAAGCTCTCGGATCCTGATAATCGAGAACAGGATCCGTTGATCCGTTCCAAAATACACGTATTCGATTGCCGGTAACCTGAACGCTCATTCGATAGCTCGTATCCTTTTGAATCGTTAGAGGCACGGTTTTCAAAATCTCCTGTTTTCCGTAATTCACTTTTTTAAGCGTTAGTCCATCTTGGTTCATAGACGCATAATAACCTGTGAAGGCATCTTGCACTTGATGCGGATAGTACGATTCATGAACAGATCTGATCAGCAAGCCTGCATCGCTTGTCGGTATCGTGGGGAAATGGAACTCCGCATCCATTCGGTAATCCGTCCAGTCTTCACTTCCCGCGAATGTTTTTATATATTCGTGAGAGCGAGTTTCATAACCGCCATCTACAGGAATCCACATGCCCACCATCCCTTTAGGCACATTGTCTATTGGAGAGAACGCTTCATCACCCGGATAGAACGTCATCGTCTTGAACGAAAGCGAACCTTGGACAACTTTGATTTTCAGGTTTGCGTAACCTTCTTTCAATGCCATACTCCCAATGCGGGTTCGTTCCCAAGTTTGATCAGCTTTGTTCCGCTTTGGTACGATAAACCGCTGCTTTTCTGCTCCAGCAGCTATTTCTATCGTTGTCTCCGCATCCGATGGAAGCATATCCAAATCTATGCCGTAGGTTCCTGCCTGCTTCACCTGTATAGGATACTGCAGCCAATCTCCAGCCTTCGGCAAAACAGCTGCCAAACTGCCATCATCCGCTGCAATTCCTCGTTGCTCATTAGCTAAGGAATCTGAATAGCCACGGTTCTTATCTTTCAAATAATGTACCGCTTCAATACTCCCTGGGACAGGCTTGACGGTTTCATAATCACTGCTGCCACCCGCATCATTGCTATAACCCGTGAACAACATAGCAGGAGCGGACTTCGATGCAGAAGCATAGATGTAACCAATTTTACCTCCGGCAATCTGCCTATCTACCTCTAGCTTATGCATATTGTCCCAATAAACCTGAATCTTGCCATTTACACTTGTTACCCGAATCGTATGCAGTTTTGTTAGGTCCGTTTCCTTCGGGATTTCAGCTTTACCGACAAGGACCATCTTCCCCTCATTAACCCGCTGTACGATGAGCTCATGACTTTGCGAATCCACGTCCGTAAACATAAAATTTCGCTCATTCTCGTATGCAAATACAACGCCTATATGGGAAGAGCTTTCGTCATTCGACAATGCGTGGAAATTATACTCAGCTGTAAATGCCTGTTCCGTTGTAGAGTCGCTCACTACAATCGTTTTGTCACGCAATTGCTCTTGTTTCCAACCAACCGTACTTCCGGGAACCACTTCTTTGGCCGAAAAGTCAGGCATTTTGGCAACAGGACGGGCCATCGCGAAGGTAGGACCGAGTAGAGACATACGATCTCCATTAAATTGCAAACGGTCGATATTAAGCTTGCGTACAGGCGGGCCTGACGTCGATGCGCCTTCCAGATTGTGATACACCAAATAATAGGAATCCAGATCCGGTCCTAGAACAGTAGAACTGTGCCCTAGTCCATTAAATTTATCGTCCGTGCTGATCACGAATGGGTTGTTTTCCAATGTCCGATACGGACCTAAGGGTCCTTGATCAGAAATCGAATATTGAATTCGATAACCTGTGCTGAAGACATGATTACCGGTATAGGTAATTAGGTATTTCCCTTCTCTTTTCCAGATCGATGAGCCCTCTGTCCAGTGCTGCAAATAGGCTTCCGGGATCAGCTTATCGGGGCCAAACGTATAAGGATCTGACATTTCATTAGCCAAAATGCCTCGACCGGAAGCATGTGTAAAGTACCATTTCCCATCGTCATCAATAAATACAGAGCCATCGATCGACATCCCCAGATTATCCGTTTGGACCGTAAAAGGACCTGTGGGACTCTGGCTGCGGAGCACATAATGACCGCCGCCTCCCGGTGAGGTGTACATGTAGAAGTAACCGTTCCAGTAGACGACCTCCGGCGCATACGCCCCTTTAGTTATTAGCTCCTCGGTAACGAGTCCTTCCGGCTTCCAATTCACTAAATCTGCAGAACTCCACGCTTTTACGCCAATTTGATCATCCTGGGTACTGCAGTACAAATAGTACATACCGTTGTAACGGAGAACGAATGGATCGCCAATACCATAATCCTCCCACTCTTCAGCTAATTCCATGGGATTACTATAGGTAGGAACTTGACGCCAGCGTTCGAGCTCCATTCTCTTAGGTCCCTCTCCCTGACATGAGGTTAGAAAGACACCGAAACAGATCGTCACCATTACGCTCACCAATCTCTTCAATGATTTACACCTTCCGATTTCAAAGCGACCTTCGCACCCAATTTAGTACTTATCGTGATTCGAATGAAAAAGTTAATCAATAAAAGAATACAGACATCAAACCAAAGGCATTCCATCGTGCTTAACAAAAGCTGCTCCTGATTGTGTTTTAAAGTAAAAATCATGATATTGCTCAGAAGTAGATAGAGCAGCACATTTTGACCTAAGACTCGTAAAAAGCTCGTATATTTCATACTAATAACCAGCACTTTCGCAGCTAGGTAGTACACATACACTAAGAATGCGGAGCTTAATATCCAATAGATGGATGGTGGAAATCGTTCAGGAAGCCCCTGTCTCGCTATTACGTATGTGATGAATATTCCAGAAGCAGCTAAGGAACCTACTAAAAATTTCCAGTTCCACCCCAGCTTGTAGCGTGCGGCATACATCCCAATCAAGTAGTAAGGAAAATATTGCAGTACGGGAAAAGAAGCAAACTTTCTTGTGCCAATCAATAACCCTAACTGATTCACAGTCACTTTATCATAGGGTAGATACGTAGTAATTAGCAGTAAAACGACGACCACCCAAAACTTAAACTTTCGCTCAACCAACCAAGTTAATGGCTTAAATAATACCAACCCAACCAACATGATAAGTGAAAAAGAAATCAGAAACTCCGACCAGCCAGGAATATCTTGAAGAATCAGAATAGGCTTGATTGTGCTCCATGTTAGGGGCTTTCGATCTAAAAACAAGCGATAATAAGTACCTGAAATATAAAAAGCAATGAGTGTTTTCAACGCGGTTGACAGCATTCTTCCATATACTGCTTTGAACGGTTTATTGTAATAGGCTATTTGGCCAACGTAACCGAAACTAAATACGAAACCTGTAAACGTGACAATATTTACAACATCGATCACTCGTTGTGCTCCCGTAAAGACCATGGGATTGCTGAAAAATTGCAAGATATGACAGTACACCATCCCGATGACCAATAACCCTTTAAAGATGTCGATGCTGTAATCTCTTTCTTTATTCATGGATTACCCCTTTATACCCGAGAAGCTCAGACCTTTTACAATTTGCCGCTCGAAGAACAAGAACGCGACCATGACAGGAATAGATGCTACCGAGTTAATGGCCATAGGTCTTACATAATCTTCCGAGTACTGGGACATCAGGGTAGGAATCCCCATCGGTAGAGTAAACAGTTCTTCTGAAGTAATCGCGATGAACGGCCATAGGAAGTTGTTCCATTGGGCAATAAACGTAAGAATTACAATAGAAGCCAAGGCAGGTTTAGCAAGCGGCATCACGATACTGGCGTAAACCCTTAACTTGCTTCCCCCATCCATCTCAGCGCTTTCAAGCAGCTCATTGGGAACTGCATCAAAAAAGCTTTTCAGTACAACAACTGCAAATGGAGAGGCCACCGCCGGTAAAATTAATCCTTGATAAGAATCTAACATCCCCAGTTCTTTCACAACCTGATAAAGCGGAATGAGAATCGCTTCGCCTGGGATTAATAGGCCAGCCAAGATCAAGACGAACATGAACTTTTGATATCGGAACTTGATTTTGGACAAGGCGAATGCGCTCAGAGAAGAAATTAACAGCGTTAGCGTTGTAACGGCAATAGCAACTACAAGAGAGTTGAACATCCACCTTATCAGAGAAGTTTCTTGAAAAATATACGTGTATGTCTCAAAGGTGTAAGGCGGTTTATACCAATCCAGCACACCTGTAATCTTCATACCTTCATCTTTAATAGAAACAATCAGCATCCATGAGATGGGAACAAGAAAAAATAGAGCAAGAAGCACCGATAAGGATAAGCGAAGAGCCCGCATCTTAGACCGCCTCCTTCTTCGCACTCATTTTCAATTGGATCAACGACAAGACAAGGAGTATGGCAAATAGCGCATAGGACATGGTAGCTGCATAACCCATATGGTTGTTTTTGATGCCTTCCTCGTAAATATACTGAATAATTGGCCGTGTATCTGTACCCGGTCCACCGCGTGTAATAATGTAAATTTGCAAAAACACTTTATACGAAGCAATAATTTGAAGCAGTAATATCGTTTTTGTAATGGGACCAAGCAGTGGAAGCGTAATTCGAAAAAACATTTGTCTCTCCGAAGCGCCATCGAGTCTCCCAGCTTCATAAATATCATCTGGAATATCCTGCATAGCCGATAAATACAGAATCATGTTAACCCCGACCGTCCACCAAAGTGTAATGGCCGTAATGGCAATCCAGGCAAGGGATGATTCCGTCAACCAAAATATCTCTTGATCTACCGAAAGAATACCAAGCAATTTAAGTAAATTATTCAAAAAACCTGTGTAAGGCTGTATAACAAACAGACCTACATACGAAACGACAGAGACAGATAGAACACTCGGCAAGAAAAAGACGCTGCGGAAAAATTTCTGAAGTCGCGTTTTTTGATTGGCAATGACCGCGAGCAGTAGAGCAAATATAAGCATGCTAGGCGTAGATAAGATAACAAAGTACGTTGAGTTCCCTAGCGCACGCCAAAAATTTGCATCCTTTACCATAGCGATGTAATTATTAAGGCCAACAAAATCCATCTTCTTAATTAGCGTCCAGTCGTACAGACTCATCTGCAGTCCTTTGATCATCGGGAATATCGTAAACACGACGTATACGGCAAGAAAAGGCAAAAGAAATAGAAAAGCCAGGATGTCCAGCCGCCACTGCCTTGCTTTCGTTTGTGCACGGGCGGTGACCGAGGTTTTATTCAAATCAACTTCATTTGTACTCATGCAGTATCACACCTCTCTTTCTTGAAAGTAACAAGCTTGAAGTATGATACTCCAAGCTTGTTATCCGGTTTAATGGCATTTATTTAGAGAGCAATGTTTTTAACTCACCATCAATCTTCTTAAACACAGCATCCGTAGGGGTTTTATTCAACCAAATTTCATCCAGATATTTTTTCAAGACGTCGTTCTTAGGCCATGTTTTGTCTGATACCTTAGGGAATACCACATCACCAGCTACACTTGCATAGTCACTGCGGTATTTAAGACCTTTGTATTCTGCTGTATCGAAAACAGTTTTGTTAGCAGGAATGTGACCTGCTTTCGCCCAAACTTGGCCGCCTTTTTCAGCAACATAGTTGGCAAACGTCAATGCAGCTTCGCGCTTCTTAGGATCTTCCTTCGCGGTCACTGGCAAGATGATGGTGTGGGAATCTCCCCATGTTTTCGTATTTCCGAAGATATTAGGAATTGGCATAGCACCGAAATCAAGATCTTTGGTCGTTTCCCAAGTTCCTGTAGCCCACACGCCTGTCATCATGATGGCGCCTTTGCCGCTTTGGAACGTTTTGTAAAAATCAGGGTCCTGCGGTTTAATTACTTTACTTGTATAATATAAGTCCTTAATATAGTTTGCAGCTTTAATTGCCTTATCCGTATCAATCGCAGGTGTTTTGCCGTCATCCGAAATAACGTCATTTCCGCCTTGTTGGGAATAGAGCGCCCACCACAGTCGGTATGGATCATCCGCATTATTAGAAAAGGCGAATGGCGTTACATCTTTAGGAAGCTTATCTTTCAGCGTTGTTAAGAATTTGACGAAGCCATCAGCACCTGTCTCAAGTGTAGGTTTGCCATCAGCGCCAAGCAATCCAGCTGTTTGCAAATGCTTCTTATTGTAGTACATGATGAATGGATGCGTATCGATCGGTACCGCATAATGCTTTCCGTTTACTGTAGCGGAACTCAAAATATTGCTGTTATAGTTATCCCAGTTGAGATTAATTGCCTTACCAGTCGTATCTAGCTCAGATACAACCCCCGCCTTAATTAGCTCAGGTAATTTAGATGTATGGGAAATCCCAATATCCGGACCTTTACCGCCAGACACACCTGTCACGAGCTTCGTGTAATATTCTGCCCACTCCAACTTGACGTTCTTGATTGAAATATTATCCTGCGATTTATTAAAAGAACTAATGATCTGATCCATGTATTCGCCATCGCCGCCCGCAAACAGCGTCCAGAATACAAGCTCTGTTTTCTTGCCCCCGGTATTATCCGTTTTCGCCGTCTCTGCTGCTTTTTCAGTGCTGGCTGGAGTTGTGCTTGAACCACCGCTGTTACTTGAGCAACCTGCCATTAGGGAAACTAACATTGTGGCGCCTAGCATTGACGATAATACTTTTTTTGTTTTCAATTTAATCGCTCCCTTTTTCAATTGAAAGATACAAAACAATAATTTTGTATTATAACCATTTTTATGTATCTTATAAGAAAATAATACCGCTTACATTGTATTGTGTCAATGTTTATTTTAATATTATTGTATATAAAGGATGTTTTAAATGAATCATTACACTTTATTTGTACATAAAGATAGGTCAACACAACATTATTGTTTGTATGACCTCATTTCCCATCATTTAAAACGTATAGAACACTTTCATGACGATCCCTTGTTCATAATCCCCAAATTTGTTGCCGAATAAGTTAATACCGCCCTTATGTGTCGCATCATCTTTCACGCCTAATCTTAAATCGATGAAGCTATTATTTCCAAGCACTAATTGATGCAAATTGACCGAAGACACTTGAACGTTATCAATTGCGGTCATGGTACCATCCACACTCAACGTTTTTAGCAATCCAAACTGGGTAGCAGAATCTGGCCACCATCCTGGATTTAACTTCCCTTTTCGCCCTCCGAAATCGCCAGGCGAGGTCCAAGTTCCCACATCGGCCCCGTTCACCCAAAACGAAATATCAGATGGCCAGTTGTTATCATAATTTGGAGCTTCTGAGCAGATTTCAAGACTGAACTGGACGGATTGAATTTTAGCACCTTTCGGAAGTTCCAACGGAAACCGGTAGTCAACGAATCCTTTACGAAACCAGATGATTTGTGCAGAAAAGCGATCGGGATGAAAGAATCCGGCAGGCGAATCTTCCTGAATAATCATTTTCTCCGTATTGGCCATCCCGCAGGTAGGTGACACCTGGCAATTCGTAAAGTATCCGATAGGCATTTCGATCTCATAGCAGTTTTTATCCGGCCGAAGATTATAGAATTGTGAATTTAATATGATATGAATGTCATGGTAAGTTCGCGTACATACTTTCATAGCACCGCGTGTCGCCGGCAGCAGCTCAGTTTCAATGAGCCGTGCCTTTTCTAATATCTTCACATTGGAAGCTGCGGTGGATACAGGAATCTGAAGTGCGTCAGCAATTTCATTTATATTCAACTTCTTTGTATTTAACAGTTGGATGATGTTGACCCTTAAATCAGTGGATAGTGCATGGGCTACAAGGACAAGCTCATCTGGATTTTCTATATTTAACTCTAGCATCGTATTCACTCCCGAATTTTTGTATGAATACATGTATCATATAACAAATGGTGATATACGTCCATGGATGCATATTCGATTGGAATGATCGGCTGTTTCCGGAGAAACAAACAAATGAAACATAAACGACCAGCCGAATTTCTCCGCTTCAGTAACATATCCGGTAGCTTCGACGAAAGTGTGAAATTCTGCATTCGTAACAGCACAGGTCGATATGCCTCACTTTCTGTTTATGCGTGCCAAATGCGTGGCATGGGCATTGATTCTTTTCCCAACTCCGCCCAAGTGTATTTCAAAAGCAATTCGGATTTAAGCGCAGCATACTGCGGCTCACCCCAAAGGTTATTAAGCTCTCCGGGATCTTCTTGAAGGTCGAAAATTTCACCGTATGTTTGATTATAGTAAACCGTGATTTTATACCGTTCATCGACATACGTCTTCTGATGAATGGTTGTTGGCTCGTGCCGGAACTCGCAAATGGTATGATTTCTGGCTTCCGGTTGTGTACCGAACCAGACACTGCTTTGATCCACCCCTGTCATTACTGGAGGAATCGGAATACCGGAAAGAGACAGGAAGGTGGGCGCAAGGTCGACAAGCGATTGAATCGCCGGGGAAACACGACCTTCCGGGACGTGGGCGGGATAACGGACAATAAAGGGTAGCTTGATCAAATCTTCATAGTGAAAGCCGCCTTTGTACTGCAGCCCATGCTGACCAAAGAAGTGCCCATGATCCGTCGTAAACACGACTATCGTATTGTCTGCAAGACCAAGCTCATCCAGCTTATTGAGAATTTTGCCGATATATTTGTCCATACAGCTGATCATTCCGTAATATGTCGCAACCAGTTTTTTACGTTCGTCCGGGGATTGTAGAGAATGAGATTGGTAGCCGTGAATCCCTTGGCCGGTTTCGCGCCATGCGGAGAAATCAGGATTCTCCTCCTGTGTCATCCTGAAGTGCGGCGGATTCCGGTCATGTTCTCCTGGGGTGACCGCCGGTATCGTGAGCTGATCTGGATCATACATCGTATCCCAAGGCTCAGGCACGAGATAATCCGGATGCGGATCGAAGAAGCTCGACCATAGGAAAAACGGCTCGTTATTCTCCTTGTACTGCTCGAGCAGAGCATTTGACCGTTCTGCGATCCAAGTATTGTAGTGAAACTCTTCCGGTATCGGCCATTTATGCATGATGCTTTTATCCATTGTGCCGGTAGGGGGGAGAAAATAATCACGCCAATTCTTGCAGCCCTTCTCCTCCATCCAAATGGCATAATGCTGGCCTACATGCGCTTCATTTGTATGATTTCGGGCTAACTCCACATGGTCAAAGCCATAGAAAGGCCCCGTAAATTCTCTCCAGATATCCAAATCCTGAAGTAGCGGGTATGCTTCAAGCGAAGGATACTCATCTGTACCGCGCAGGGGTTGAAAGTGAGCCTTACCGATCAAAGCTGTTTGATAACCGTTCTTGTTGAAATCCTCCCCTACGGTATGCCGATCTTCCAGCAGCTTGGTGCCGAGTGTCCATGCCCCGTGTTGACTCGGGTACATGCCTGTAATGATCGACGACCGGGTTGGAGTACAGGTCGGATTCGGACAATATGCTCTCGTAAATGTCGTCCCCTCCCTAACCAATCGGTCCAGATTAGGGGTATGGATTTCCTCGTTAAACGCTCCTATTGTATTCCAATGCTGCTGGTCGCTGGTAATAAGCAAAATGTTGGGCCTATTCACAAAATTCAGCTCCTTTAACTAGTCATTAATTTGACAAATCACCATCTCCTATGCCAGATAGGCCACAGAAGAGGGTGATTTTGCCGTTTATTCCGCCGGATTCGGCGTCACTATGAAATTATCGATTAAGCTTTCACTGTTGAAGCTTCTAACCCCTATTTTACCATGCGTAAAAGCCGTACCGCTTCGATCCGTGTAATCAATTAGGGGTTTTTCCAATTCCCCAACATAAATCTTGATCCTAGTGCCGCTCACCACTACCTTCATATGCTGCCAATTCCCAACCGTGCCTGCTAGCGCCTTTCCGGTCAAGTACTGGAAGTTATAATTGAATTTGCCTAGATGCACGCCGTCTGTGGCCAGGTATGCGATGTACCCCTGAAGGAAATCGTTTCTATTCTGCCCTAATAACGTTCCGTCAGCGGGATTGTTTACACGGAAAATGAGGCCTGTGTTACCTCCCGCTTGCGTATTTCCGCCCAACTTGATATCTGTCTCCACGATATAGTCCGACCAGCTGCTGTCGCCGATAACCGATTTCGGATACCCTTTCGGTTGCGATTTGTATATGCCTTGTTTAGGAACGATCGGGTCATTATGGAAACGGAAGCTGTAAAAGTCGAACTCGCCGGTTACAATTTCCACCTTGATGGTGTGATTGCCTGCAGGAAGGGCAATCCCTTCTTTCTTGACCGTCATCCACTCTTGAAAATTGCCCGTATTGGGAACATCGATGATGCCTGTTAGGTCGGTTGTATCATCAAGCCAAAATCTGACTTGGCTGCCATCCATAGCCGTAGCCACTCGCAAATCCAGCTTGTACTGACCTGATTCGGCGACATCCACATTGTATTTCATCCATTCGCCGGTCTGATTCCAACCCGTCGTGAACCCTTCCGGGAGCAACCGGATATCGACGTCATCGGTACGGTAGAGACCGCGTATGTTGTCCGGCGTGTTGTCGTGGTACGCAACCCCTTCCCCTCCATTCATGTAATCCACGGCAAGAACGGTCCCAGGAAGCGTTTTGGATTCATTTAGCGTATTGAACGAAAGACTTGCGAAATCATACTCGCCTTGCACGATTTCAACCTTGATGGTATGGTCGCCTTCCGGCAGCGTTAAGTTTCCGAGATTGACGTTTCTCCAGTTATTCCAACCTCCGGTATTGGGGATATCCACCACACCGGTCAAATCGGTCGTATCATCAAGCCACAACCGAATTTTCCCGCTGTTAAGCGCCGTTGCGACCCGGACGCTGATGTCATAGGCAGCGGACTTGGCAACGCCCACTTTATATTTCAACCACTCGCCAGTCTGGTTCCAACCGACGTTCCAGCCTCCATTTGGATTGACACGAATGTCAACCGTGTCACTTCGATATTGGCCGCCGATATTCGAAGGCGTATTGTCGTGGTAGCCGACACCTTCGCCACCCGTGTTATAATGAACGGCTTCCACAATGCCCGGAACAGTTTTGGGAACGTCGAACGATACGAATTTCAGCCTCGCGAAATCATACTCGCCTTTAACCGTTTCGAAGGTTATCGCATGCCGGCCCTCCGGCAAATAAACGCCTTCGGACACCGATGTCTGCCAATTGTTCCAGCCCCCTGTACTCGGTATATTGATCGCACCGGTCAGATCCGTATGATCGTCCAGCCATATACGAGCTTGATTATCTTTGAACGTGGTCGCTGCCGTTACTTCGACCCTGTACATTCCGGCGCGCTTCACGTCAATGTTGTATTTGAGCCATTCACCGGCTTGGTTCCAACCGACGTTAAGTCCGTTGAAATTAGCGTTCGTTCGGATATCGACGGAATCGCCTCGATAAGCGCCGCCGATGTTTTCGGGGGTGTTATCATGATAACCTATCCCTTCACCGCCCGTATTGTAGAAAGGTGCTTCTATGATGCCCGGGACCGGCTTGGGAAGGTCAAACGGAGGTGAATCACCAGTATCTACCCGCCATCCCTGTTCGAATTTCTTCCAGTCAAAATCATCGCCGTCGTTGAAATCATCGGATAGGGTAGTCGTTGCAGTGGAGCGACCCAACTTCAGAGAGGCGAAATCGAACGTTCCCTTGTCAATTATCACTTTGAGTTTATGCAGCCCTTGCGGAAGCTTGACATCCCGTATGATCAGATTATCCCATTGATTCGCACCGCCAGTTGAAGGGAGCTGAACAGTCCCCGTCAGTTTCGTCGAATCATCGAGTTCAAGCTTCACTCGCGCATCGGTTCCAGCGGCATATCTGATCACAACATCATAAGTACCCGCTTCAGATACATTTACATTATATTGCAAATTGCCCTTATTGAACGATGCGACATAATAACCCCCATATGTAGCTTCGGAGACACTGATATGTTCGGAATCGGACTTACCATTTCCTTTCGGGTTGAAATGGACGGCTTGGATCTCGCCGGGAATCGGCTTGTAAGCAGCGTTGGCGCTGTTTCCGCCCACCTTGTTGCTAAACGCGACATATCCGAAATCCGCATACGCATCCGTTGTCGCGTAACCGATCTTGCCCTTGCCAAGACGTTCGACAGAACGGGTTTGCTTCAACATACCGTCTACATAGATGCGATAGTCAGAGCCTTCCTTCTCCACATGGATCTGATGCCATTTCGTAAAGTCATAGCCATCCGGAAGGGGGGTAGTTACCCAGTCTGTATCCTTGCCGTCTACGCGGAACATGGTCTCCAAATGATTTTGATTGCGGTTAAGTACGGCAACACCGTAATTTTTATCATTCTTGTAGGAGAATACTGCACCCATCCGCGGATTAGCGCTGGCCCCCTGCTCAACTTGCTTCAGGTTGAACTCCGCCGTGAAATTATCATCTGTCGCTTTCTGGGATAGAAGCTTATGAGATTGTTCCGGTTCACCCATTGCATCTTGATACAACGTGCTGCCGTCCCTGATTCCCCAATTCCCTCCGCCCACAACCTTCCAATCATCGCCCAAGCCATTTCTTTGGAACCGGTCGCTGAACTCAGGCATGGCCGGGTCGGGCTGCTCGGATGTCGTGGGACCCAGCACGAGCATCTTGTCCCCGTTCCATACGATCCGATCCAAGTTCAGATTTCGCCCTGGATTGGCATGGCTGTGGTATACCATATAATCGGAATCCAGATCGGGACCACGTACGATGGAGTTATGCCCAAGCCCGACATGATCTCCT
Organism: Paenibacillus germinis; assembly: GCF_013141785.1. NCBI lineage: Bacteria > Bacillati > Bacillota > Bacilli > Caryophanales > Paenibacillaceae > Paenibacillus > Paenibacillus germinis. Next base: position 53,964 of record NZ_WHOC01000175.1, on the reverse strand, counting down.
TCCGCATCGAGGAGAATCGGGTTCTGGGAGGCGGCCGGCACAAAGCCCGCAACCGGACTAGAGCTGCTCGCGTAATCCACCCTGTAAGCATCACTCCACACGTGGTTTCCAGTATACGTCATATAGTATTTACCATTGCGTTTGATGACCGTCGGACCCTCGGTCCAACCATTCATCACGGCTCCGGTATTCGATTTCTCTCCGAACGTATAAGGATCGGACATTGGACGAGCGTCGATATTGCCATTGCCCGTGCTGTAGAAGTACCATTGTCCGTCATCGTCAATGAATACGTGTCCGTCAATGCCATTTACCTTGTTGCCCGTTTGGGCCGTGAAGGGACCTGTAGGACTGGAGCTCTTCAACACGCGATGACCGCGCTGCGTGGTACCGTCATCCCGAAGCAGAGCCGTATACATGTAAAAATCGCCGTTCCAGTAAACAACCTCCGGGGCATAAGCCCCTTTCGTCACCGGTTCCGTAGCGCACAGACCGCGATATTCCCAATGCAATAGGTCTTCCGACGACCAAACCTTCACACCTGGCTTATCGTCCACCGTACTGGTGTACAGATAGTAGACTCCGTTAAATTTCAAGATGAACGGATCGCCTTCCCCATAAAAATCCCCATTATCCCAACGCCATGAGTCTGGTACGATTTGTGGATTGCTGTAAGCGAATCCTGATGCCGGAAAAGACATGATCAAGACAAAAGCAAGAAGTCCCGTCAACCATTTTTTCATTTATCATCAGCTCCTATTCCTGTTACCGTTAGCAGTGAGACCTTTACTCCCGTTAGCGAGTGATTTCTAATACATAGACGGATGACGCCCTCAGCTGACAGGTCACTTGAGATTTCATTACTGATAATTCATGAGCTTCGCAGACCACCGCATCCGGATGATTCACGCTGTTGAAACATTCGTAATCATCCGCTGTTACTTCCAACAGACGGGCTGTGCCCGATTCGGCAAATCCATCCAACTGCACATCGGTTAGCGTATCTTCGAGGCTTCGATTCACCATAAAGATCGTCAGTTTATCGCCACTAACACTCGTACAAGCCACGATGTCCAAATTCGGCAGGTTATCAAGCTGGAGCGCAGCAGGCGCAAGGCTGCCCACTTGAAAGTTGCCGCATTCAGTATGGCTCTCCACCACATAGCCCAAGTCTCGGTTAGCATACATTTTCATGACATAATAGCTTGGAGTGCCATATACAGTTAAGGAATTCTCGCTTCTGCCAGCGGACTTACCGCGAAACTGATCCGCATAGAAATCCCCTACTCGGATACATCCGCCAAGCCAGCCGTTGACGAGATCGGAGAAGCTGCCTATTTCAATCAAATCGCTATTTCGAATATATTCATTCAAATTCGCTGCATTTGCAGCCGCAGCTTCTAAGGTGTGTTCATTCGGAAGACCCTTGCGGATGGTATTCGGATAATACATCGTATTGTATTCGGTGATCGCCAATTTCAGGTGAGCATAACGGGCGGATGATCCGAACATCTCCCTTAATTGCCTTACGGACTCCCTCGTCCATTCCGGATAAGAGAGGATGGCCTTATAGCGCTCTTCTTTCGGCGTATGAGCATTCATCCCAAAACGGTTGTATCCGTGATACAAATGCAAAGTTAAGTAATCGATCTGCTCAGCAGCTCGTTCCAGCAAGGTTTTGTTCCAATCCATTTTCTCATTACCGCAAGCGAGCAGCCTAATTCCTGGATCGATTGCTTTCATAGATTGGGCAAATCGCATGTAACGTTCTGCGAATTGCTCGGCACTGCAATGCCCGACCTGCCATCCACCCCATACCTCATTTCCGATCTCCCAGTACTTCACGCCATACGGCTCGGCGTGCCCGTTAGCAGCCCGCAGTTTTCCCATGGGGGTATTCTTATCGCCATTGCAATATTCAACCCACTCGGCGGCTTCCTCCGGAGTACCCGAACCATCGTTTACACAAATCAGAGGCTCCACATTCAGTTCACGGCAAAACCCGATAAACTCATCCGTTCCAAAATACTTATTCGTCCAGCCTCCCCATGCTTCATTGATGACACTAGGGCGCTCATACACAGGGCCAATCGCCTGCTGCCAATGATAGGCACTAATATAATTCCCTGCAAGCCGCATCATGCCGGCGTTTAAGTCCTTGGTCATATCCATAACTTCTTTACGAATATGGCCTACACTGTCAGAAGGGAGTAGCGAAATATGATCTAACCAAAGCATCCCCGTGGATACATGATCCAGCCAGCGTTCATGCTCCGAAGGTACATATAATCGGAACTCCGCATGCTCACAAGACCGACTGACCGTCAGTCGCGATTCATAGTGCATCCAATTATGACTCACCACATCGATTCGCGTGGAACCAAGCACTTCTTCACTCTTCCTATCTACAATCTCTGCTACAACATACTTGATTTCGATAGAAGCTCGTGCATAAAGAGCCAAATAATAGCCGTCCAGATCCTGTTTTACAGCAATTGCTTGGCTTAAACCTGCGTAAGCCTCATCGTCGCTATAGACTCGTACCCGCTGACTTTGTCCGGAATGATGGGCAGCAGCGGGTTCGAGCGTATAAAGAGTACTCTTCCCGTTCGTATAAGGACGCCAGCGTCCGGAAAGCCCCCTGTATGTCACGTCTGCACTTTCAAAATCCATATCCGCAAGCGGATAGGCCAACATCGCATCCATATGATCACGGATATCTTCCACAAAATGTCCGAATATGTAAGGATTAATTCTGTCTTTACGGACTTGATTCGTCTTCACCTGGATCTTAGCTCTTGCTTGCATGAACACAACGCTTCCTTCCATCCATTATCCTTTTAATGAACCAATCATAACGCCCTTAACAAAATGCTTCTGTACAAAAGGATACATCAGCAGTACAGGCAAGCTGGAAATAATAATAACTACATATTTAATACTCTCAGCCAGCAGTATTTTAGATTCCAACCCTGCGTTGCTGTCCACCGCATCCGCCTGACTGACCATCAGCACTTCACGCAGCACAAGTTGTAACGGGTACATATCCTTGCTGCGAATATAGATCAAAGCATTGAAGAATGAATTCCAATGACCAACCGCATAAAACAGGATCATGACAGCCAATATCGGCTTGGATAGCGGCAATATCACATGTGTTAACAGCTTCCAGTTCGAACACCCGTCGATATGGGCTGCTTCCTGAATCTCCCAAGGGATGCTGGATTGAAAATAGGTTCTCATGACAATTAGATTATAGGTGGCAATTGCGCCAGGAATAACTAGCGCCCACATCGTATCCACCATACCTAAATTTTTCACAAGGAGATAAGATGGAATGAGACCCCCGCTGAAAAACATCGTAAGCGTTACAAAAAACATAATAATTCCCCGACCTGGCAGGTCAGGTCTCGACAGCGGATAAGCCGCTAATGTCGTCATTATCAGATTAATGACCGTACCTACTGCCGTATACAGTATGGTATTCCCATACCCATTCCATATTTGATCGTTTTGAAAAACATTCCGATAAGCCTCTAACGTGATCTGTTTAGGCAGCAAAATCACTTCCCCATTCAGCACCAGCGCTGGATCACTGAAGGAGGCACTAACGATAAATATGAGCGGGTACAGCACTACTACGACGATAAGGATAGCCAATGCGTTAACCACGGCATCGAATATTTTTTCATCCGACTTCCTTTTCTTGATCGTTTGCTCCTGCATCGCTTATCCCCTCCTCACCATAAACTTGTCTCCGCCTTTTTACGGGCAAAGCGATTCACGAGTAATAGCAGCGCCAGGTTAATGATGGAGTTAAACAAGCCAATGGCAGCTGTATAGCTGTATTCCCCTTTTAAAATACCTTCCGAGTAGACAAATGTAGAAATGACATCGCTGGATTCCAAATTCAAATTATTTTGCATAAGCAAAATTTTCTCAAAACCGACATTCATGAAATGTCCGACATCGAGAATAAGCAAAATGACGATGACCGGCAGAATGCCTGGAATGGATACGTGCCAAATACGCCGCAACCGGCTCGCGCCGTCCATTTTGGCCGCTTCATACAGCTGCGGATTGACTCCGGCCAGGGCTGCTATATAAATAATCGATTGCCAACCCATATTTTGCCATATGTTGGAACCGATAAAGATCGACTTAAACCAGGCCGCTGATTCGAGAAATCGAACCGGCGCTCCGCCAAATGCCTCAATAATCGAATTCACAGGACCTCCGCGTGGAGATAAAAACAGCATCAGCATCCCTACCATGACGACGATGGAGATAAAATGAGGGGTATACGTAATATTTTGCACAATTTTGCTGAATGTTTTGTTACGGATTTCCGTAATGAGTAAGGCCAGGAGGATAGGAATTGGAAAAGCAAACAATAAAGAGAACAAGTTAATCGAAATGGTGTTCCAAAGCAGCCTCCAGAAATAATAGGATCCTATGAATCGTTGGAAATGGTCTAGCCCCACCCACGCGCTGCCGCTGATTCCCTTGGCCGGACTGAAGTTTTTAAATGCGATTTGCAAACCATACAATGGCCCATAATGGAACACAAGGTACCATACGATAGGAATGAGCAGCATCAGGTAGAGATCGTATCGACTTACGATCGATTTATAAAGACTGGAGCGCCTCGATCGGGATCGAGACGCAACGCCCACAGTATTTACCACACTCTTCATCTGTAGCCCTCCAGCCGGTATGCGGTGCTTAGTTTTGTTTTTTGAGGTTATCATAAGTGGCTTGGTATAGCTGCTGCAGCTCATCAATTTTCATTTTCTTCAAAGTGGCCTGGAACTCGCCCCATTTATCGAAGTTAAGCGCGCCTACAATAAACTTCGTGCTCTGCTCCTCGTAATATTTATCAATATCGTTCCGCAGCATATTGATTTTTTGAGCCGTTTGTTCGTCGAACATAGGTGGTGCGAACTTAACTTTCGGCATGAACGGGTCCAGCTTCTTTTGAGCTTCTTGAACCTGCAGCGGATTGATGTAAGACGCTACCTTCTCGCTGATCAGATGCGGCGCCCCGCCTCCGGCATATGGGGTGATTTTGGATTGATTGCCGGTCGCCAAGAAGGCATCTGTATAATAAGGAATCCCCTCTCGCAATTCATAATTCTCGCCTTTACGACCAAATCGAAGCAAGGTGGATCCTTCGTCGCTGTAGAAATAATCGATCCAACGCATCGTCGCTTCCGGATACTTGTTAACCGGGGTGATGGCAAAAGCTCCAAAATCTCTCGGTACCGGAGCTGCATTACTCTGCATTCTGTCGCCATGCGGTCCCTTGACCGGGGCTATACCCATATATTGATTTGCAACTTTCGTATCCAGCATCGGATTGTTCGTCTGATCAAAGAAGAAACCGGTATTTCCGGACCCTTGCTTGGCCAGATATTGAGCTTCCTTTTGTGTAAACAGCTCTTGATCCAGCAGCTTCTCCGAATACAGCTTGTTTAAATACATCAACAATTCCTTATTCCGATCACTACCCATCCAAATATTAACCTTGTCATTGTCCAAGTTAATGTTATAACCAAACTGAAGATCCAATCCAAAAGATCCGGCCATTTGCGTTACGACAGACAATTTGTCGTTGCGTGCAGTCATCGGAAGCTCGTCTTGTTTGCCGTTGCCGTTAGGATCTTTTTCCCGGAAAGCTTTCAGCACCTCGTACAGTTCATCCGTAGTCTCAGGTTCCTTCAGATTCAGTTTCTTCAGCCATGCTTGATTCATCCATCTTTTATCGGTTCTGGCGGAGTTGACGGTCACAATCCCCGGGATGGCATAAATATGGCCTTCAGGTGTTGTTATGGCGGAACGAATCTCTGGATACGTTTCCATTAACTTCTTAAGGTTTGGAGCGTAAGATTCAATCAGCTTCTCGAGTGGAATTAATTGACCGCCAGCACCGTATTTAATTGCCTCTAATTGTGTAAGACCTGAGCGATACATGGCATCAGGAAGCTCATTCGATGCAAACAACAGATTCTTTTTCTCAGGAAAGCCATCCGTTGGCGCCTCGATAAATTCCACTTGAACATTGCTCATTTTTTCAAAGTCCTTGAACACCGGCATATCCTTAAATGGTCCATTGGTTGGCGCAATTCTTGTGAACATTTTCAGCTTAATCGGCTCTTTCACAATGGGAAATCCCGCTGAAGACACAGTTTTCACATCATCTACTTTAGTTGTGCCCTCTTTCTCTTTACTCGGGGTATCCGAGCTGCAGGCGCTTAGTGTCATACTGGATACTACTAAAGTTGAAAGCAGTACCGTCCCCCAATTTCTTTTCATTCTTTCGTTCCTCCGATCAAGTTGTTTTCACCCTTAAAAGAAAGCGTTTTCTAAGGGTTGATCTAAGTATAGTTAATTAATTCTTTGGGATGATTCAACATTTATGACTTTCCATTCTACTTTTTTGACAGTTTCAGATGATCCATGTACGCCTGAGGTGTCATTCCTGTTATGCTTTTAAACACTTTAAAAAAGTACGTATAACTCAAAAATCCAACCTCACTGCTAATCTGTTTCAACGCATAGGTGCCGGATTCCATGAGCATGCAGCTCGTTTTAATACGAACCCGGTTCAAATACTCTGTGAAGGTCATAGCCGTTTCCTCTTTGAACAATCTGCTTAAATAGGAAGGATTCAGATTAAGGGCACTCGCCGTAATATCCAAGGAAATGTTGGAGGCATAGTTATCGGTGATAAACTGTATGGCTTTCGAGATATGGCGCGAATAGGATCCCCCTGCATGCTCTTTCTTGATGGCCCCAACAATTCGCGCATAGTAGTTAAACAACCATCTCTCTAGCTCAGCAACGCTTCCCATTCGCCCAAGCTCATTCCTTGAGGGGATGAGCCCGTTATCTTCTAAGGATGCATGAGGAAAATGCCGCTTCCATGTCATTTCAACAAGATGAAGCATTTCGCTTACAATGATTTGCACCGTCATTGCGTAGACTGGCTGACTACGCAGTGCAGCAAAAATGGTTGAAATGATTTGATTTATTCTTTCCCCATCCAACTGCTCCAGAAAAAGCAGCAATTGCTTCTGCTCTTCCATAAAAAGAGAATCTTTCAGGATGGATGCGTTCAAGCCTTGATTGAACATGACGTTTATATCCTGGTTTGCTTTGGTATAGCTGGAGCCAACCAACCGCAAATTTCCGCATAGTGGCCCCATGGCATAGACGCATTTTAAGTTAAGGAATTTCTCGAGAGAATGAGCCAGTGAGCTCGTGGCTTGATTGATTTGGGATGTAACCGTATGTTCACTTCGATCTTCCGAAGAAAACAGGACAATAAAGCGTCCCTCCCCCACATAGCCTACCGTCCGCTTCTGAATGTCGCCAATTGCCATTTGCATGACTTCCGTGGCCTGCTGAACAAACCGATTTTTCTGTACATCGGTAAGGGACTCTGTCAACAACAGAAAAGGTACGATTTGTACAGCTGCGGTTCCATAAGTGATGGAACTGGTATACAGATCATTGTCCCGTGCATAAGACTGCAGCACTTCCCCGGCTTCTTGTACATCTCTAGCCAAATTAGCTACATGCTCGCGAAGAATAACCGGACTTAGACGTTCAATCATTTGGGTTTGAGCACTTCGAGCTTCATGCTCCCGTTCTTCACTCTGCAATTCCTGAACCGCTTTATCCAGAAGCGTCAATAGAGCTCCCGCGTTCAAGCGATGCTTGAGCAAATAATCCATTGCCCCGTTCATGAGGCAGGTCCGAACATAATCGTAATCGTCAAAACTGCTCAGCATGATCATTTTAACCTTAGGAAACCGGTCTCTAATCATAAGGCTCAGTTCTACCCCATTCATTAACGGCATGCTCACATCCAAGATCGCGATATGCGGCGTATGCTGTTCCATCATGGAAAGCGCCATAGATCCGTTATGTGCTTCACCGCATATGGTGAATCCATGCTTTTCCCAATCCAACATACTCTTCACATCGTTACGTGCCAACGCCTCATCATCGACCAATAATACCTGAAACATTCCTCATTCCTCCTGCCCTTTTCGCTCCGTACCCGGCACCAATGGAAATCTGATCTGCACAATGGTATAGGTATCTGGCTCACTATAAAGAAACACGCCGTAATGCTCCCCGAACAGTCGAACAATGCGTTCGTGCACATTGCGAACTCCCATACCGCTGAAGCGTGTGTTCGTCTGGACTTTATTCACTTCAAACAACGCATCGATCTGTTCCTTTGACATACCCTTGCCGTTATCTCTCACTTCGATTCTTAGTTCTTTGTTTTCCTCATAGATGCGAATCAACACCAGGCCCTCGTGCTCCGAGGAGGATAGTCCATGAATGATGGCATTTTCCACAAGAGGCTGCAGCATTAACTTCAACACGCTGAACTGTAAAAGCTCTTCATTTTCGACTTCTATCTTCACATGGATGGGCTCCACATATTTGTATTTTTCAATATTGACGTAGCTGCGGACATACTGCAGTTCTTCTTGCAGGGAAAGAAATTCATTCGTATTCCCCAAAACACCGCGCATGAGCTCTATCAAGGATTCCGATACCTCAACAATATTCGGCACCCCGTTAAGTTTGGCCAAATACTTTACCGTATTCAGCGTGTTATACAGAAAATGGGGGCGAATTTGAGCCTGCAAAACAGCCAACTCCGCTTCACGCTTCTCCTTCTCAGTCGTCACGATTCCCTCGAGTAAACGCTTTAATTCCTCTACCATACTTTTGAAAACTTGATAGAGCTGACCTATTTCATCCTTAGAATGAATTTCGACAGCTGGGAGCGTCATATTGCCTTCCATGACATGCATCATCATAGATCTCAGCCTTCGAATATTTCTTGTAATTCTCGAGGAAACCTGTAAAGTACCGATGACGATAATTATAAACACAACAATGGCTACTGTGGCTAATACATTTCGGATCCGCGTCGTTTCAGTTAAGAGAGACTTCATAGGAACGAGTGCCACCGTGGACCATCCCGTATAATCCGATTTCCGTGTGATGACCAGGTAAGATTTCTGTCCGATGACCCTTTCAACCGAACCATCCGAACCGGACATCTTCTGATTGAGCAAAGTGATCACTGCCTTGTCAAAGACGCTTGTTTGGGGTTGATAAATAAATTCGTTGTTCCTATCAACCACATACAACATACTGTCCGATGTAGGTTTAACATCATATATTTTCTTAATGAACTCGTCATTCAGATCGAACATCACCATTCCGATTAAATTACGATTATATCGGAGCTCGCGACCGGTCACAATGGAGTCACTGAAACCGGTTTGATGAAAATAAGCATGCCCTGAGCCATTTTGAAGTAAATAATCCATCATCGGTGTATATAAAATGTTCTTGTCGAGCCATGGGGATCCGACAAAAAACACCTTTTCGTTCAACCCTATGACGGCAACTCGTGAAATATATGGCTTGTAGGCAATCAAAGCGGATAAAAACTCCTCGATCCGCTTTTGCTCCTGGAACCACTCGTAGCTGGGTTCCTCCGTCTTACTAAGCAGTGTATCCAGCACCGTTTTATTGGTAGCTACCACCGTATTTAATCGACTAACTTCCTCCAATCGGAGATTTAAGGATTCGTCCGCCTGACGTATGCTTTCCGTAACGGAAGTAATCGCATTATTCTTCACCGTTTCTCTCATGTACAAATAAACAATACTTGTCACAGCAACGATTCCAATCAGAGTAACCAGACTGAAAGCAACAAAGATTTTCCCCTGGATGCTTACCGTAGGTGAAACCAACTTTTTTACGGAGAAAAACTTCATGGACCGGCAGCTCCTTCCATTTCACGAATAGTAGAAAAAAACATGAATCCAGCCCGATCAGGAGCTTGATTCATGTTTTTATATTACTCACAACTAGGCTCTATGCATAGCCCCTCTCCATCCTCTTCGACCCCCAGCAGAACAATTCCAACACGAGTCTGAAATGGTGCTGTCCGATCATTCCCAAAAAATGTAGACAGGAGTCTGCCGTCATTATCGATAAACATCGTTCCGTGTCCTCCGTGAGGTACCGCCAACCGTCTTGGGGTATAAGGGCCGTACAAATCTTCAGCAACGGCATACATCAAATCATACGTACCGTCCACGCGTTTATCCCCATTCCACTCCGCCGCACCAAGAATGTACTTCCCTTTGTACTTCACGATGAATGCACCCTCATAGCCTACGCGCTGTCCATCCGAGCACAGTAACTTGCAGGGGTCCTCCGCAAAGCCTGTCATATCCTTCTTCATCCTGGCAATTTTACCGTCCTGCCAAACAAAATACACTTGACCATCGTCATCCTGGAACAGGCTGGAGTCAATATCCGTATTCGTCATGCGACCCATATCGATATACGGTCCTTCTGCATGTCCAGATACACTTTTAATCAACCCGGTGCCTCCGCCTTTTAGCGAATAAGTAATCCAGAATGTTCCGTACAAATAGATCATCTCCGGAGCCCAGAGACAAGGATTCTCATAAATGTTGTTCTCCCATGTCCCATTTTCGGATAAATCCCATACTTTGGCCACATGGTTCCATTCCTTCAGGTCATTTGAGCTCCACAAGTGAAGCTGATTGTTTCGGTCCCAAAAATTTCGATGCGGCTTATCTGTTGTCCCCGTCAAATAATACATCCCATCCGGTCCTGTGCTAATATGAGGATCCCGAATCAGGAAGTCCCCTACAGGTTTAAGACTTCCCACTGTTCCCTTCTCCAGCACCTTTCCCTCCATCGGTCTAATGAATCCCGGGCCTGCAATGGACATGGGTACAACAGAAGGGTAATGCTCAACCGGTGAATAACTACCGCAGCCTGTAAAGGAGGCATACAGCTGATTGTCCGGTCCAGCAAATACAGTGACTTGTCCGCCATGAGGAAGCGCCAAATACCGCCGGCTGTAGGGACCATAAATCGATTGGCTTACCGCTACAAAGGTGTCTACAGCATCGCTGCCCATTCTCTCAAACGCATCTGCACAGAACATATAGTAATACCCATCCCGCTTATATAAATAAGCCCCGTATGTTCCTACCTGCAGATTCCGTATGTACGATGGATGATCCTCCCGCCCCGCGACCTTCCAAGGCTGCACTTCTACCATTCGGGGAATTTCCTCAAGACCGGTCATATCCTCATTCATTTTGGCTATTTTGCCATGGCTATAAATCCAATACAGAACTCCGTCTTCATCCTCAAATAAAGAGGCATCCTGCCCGTCATCTGTGATCTTCCCCATATCCTGGTAAGGGCCCACGACAGAGGTGGATAAGCTTTTGAGCAAACCGGTGCCGCCTTGTTTTAACCCGTATGTGATCCAGAACGTTCCTTTTACATAGTGGATTTCCGGTGCACAAATACCAGAGGAGCCCTCGCTCTCCTTTTGCCACGTTCCCTCTTGTTCCCAGCTCCATACGGCGGCTGGCCCCGTCCATGATTTTAGGTCTGCGGATGTCCATACTTGCAAGCTTGAACCATCTGTCGTGCCTGTCAAATAGTATAGATGATCCGGGCCTGTACAAATACTGGCATCTTTTAACGAGACATCCAAAATTCGCCCTATTATTACTGCAGATTCAGAATAGCCTGTACAGGCGGACCATTCCGTTTCAGGATGAGGTGGTTGAGTAATAAAATCACTGTTCATTGTATGTTTCCCTTCATAAAATAATCTGAATTAAGTATATCGAGGTTTGTACAACTTTTTAATAGAATAAGCGGTACGCCGGGTGAGGATTATGGACACCCATTACTGTGCCATAAAACAAAAACATGCCGTGAAGAATCATTCTCAATTCCTGAATAATTCGCGGCATGTTTATTGAATTTTAATAAATTGCTTTCGGAAGGCGCTTGGTCTCACTCCGGTTTTGCTTTGGAACAGGTTCGAAAAATAATGCGGATCGACATATCCAAGCTTATAACCTATATCACTTATGGTCAGATGTGTGTCGAGTAGCATCAGTTTAGCGGATTCTATCTTTTTGGAGATGACATAGTTATAGATGGTAGTTCCGATTTCTCTTTTAAACAAGCGATTTATCTGCTTATTGGAAATGCCCATTTGTGAAGAGAGCTGGGTCGGATCGAAAGGATGAAGGATACTGTTATCCAAAAATTGCTTTATAGCTTGAACCGTTGATGTTAATGCTTCCCCTCTTTTACGTAAGGTTTCGGAGAGGCTGACAATGATTCGTATAAGGATGATCTGCAGCTCACTTTGCATTTCTTCTACTGATTTTTGTTTAGCGCTTTCAATAGCCTCTTTAAACAAGTGTTCCAATCCGCTACTGGACGTCACGACACGGGAAAGCAGTTGGTAGGCTTCAAGCATCTTCAGAATCCAGCTTCCGCTAATGTTTAGCCATATATAGCTCCATTGCTCCATATGGTCTATGTCTGAGGTAACTTCATGGTAATAGCCTGCAGGTAGGATGAACATATCTCCTTGACGAGCCATATAGGCTTGGGGACCGACCTGAACACTGCCTTGCCCTGATAGCACAAAACCGAAAACGGTAATTTGTGCAATTTTTCGAATATTGCGGTAATCTGTATCACAGTAATTAACTCCTAAGAACTGGACGCTCAGAGGAGGAGGCTCTCCTAACGGAGGCAGGTGATATACCGGTCCATGCTTGCCGGGTTTATTTATCATCGTCATTGGACCTCTCTTAACAACTTGGTTCCTAGTTCCCATGACTATATTTTAGCACAATTTCAAGTATGGAGACATGGAGTGAGATGGAAGAAAGAGCATAAGGGTCGGCAAACGGTCTAGTGAAAATTAAACGTCTGATCTTCACCTGTATTGTCGAATTTTTTTGACGATGTGAACACGAAACAACGTAAATTTCTTAAATATTATTATACCAAGATGGGACACTTAGTAGATACTGATGGTACGATCTGAAAAAAGTTAAGTGTGTCTGCCTAATTAGTGGTTATAGAACTCTCGTTCTGCGTTAGTTTCATGAGCCTATAACTTTTTTGTCCTATCCTTTTCTCTCAGAACAAAGATTTCTCTTATGAATGCTCCCAAACCACCTGATACTGCTACAATTGAAATTAAATTAATAATTTTAACAAATACATGAGGTGTGCCAATTATGGTTACACAATTTAAAAATATTATGATCGGGAAGAAAATTAGCCCAACATATAACTGCTTTTTTGTAGAAATAATAATTACCTCCCTTTGATTTATAATGAATACACTTTAATAAACCCCAAAAACTCGTTTGAAATAAAGCTTTCAAACAAAAAGGGAGATGTCAAAGGATTCATTGAGCAAAATGGATATTCCAGTCCTGAAAGTAAATATCTTATTTCAATCGATGATGTTCTAAATCAGTTTGGTTTCAAATTAACCAGTATAATGAACGATGAAAAAACAGTTGTAAATTTCAGCGTCTCAAAACCATAATAAAACTTTGAGAGATAGTATTCGTGAACCTATCTCTAATTTTTATTCTCGATTTTTCTACCTCTGATAAATAAGAAGTAACAACCGCATTGACTGCTCCCGAGTTATGCAATTTTTTGTTCTCCAACTATATCCATGTTATGTTTTTCAAAACTTATGGAGCTCTAGCAATCCTTAAGTGGAATGGAAAATTCAACATAAAAAGGATGATGCTTCTCATTCAAGCAAAGCTCAATTCTTTGCTTAAAATTCCCCCAATTTACCATCTCTAATGCTGTTTCGATTGGAAAAAATCCTACTTCTAAAGACTCAGGGGTAGTTGTTAATTCTCCTCCGACTGGCCTGCCTAAAAATAAAGTGTTACAAATACTAGCACTTACATTTTGAAAAACACCACAAAACTTTGTCACTTCTATATCTATACCGCTCTCTTCCTTTGTTTCCCTTATCGCTGCATCTTTCAATGATTCACCTTCTTCAACCTGCCCTCCTGGCATTTCCCATCCTCGTTTAGGTCCTTTTATCAATAATATTTCGTTACGTTTATTAACTACAATTGTTGCCGCAGAAACTATATGTTTTGGAGCCACTTCATCGTCCTCCCCTTTTTAAATTAACAAAACTAGATTACCACTAATTTCCTATTTATGTATACTGCCCGTCCCTCCATGCCCCTCGTAAGGCACCACAAAAAAATGAAAATTAGATTCTTGCTCGACTATTCAGGGTAGTTTAATCCTGTCACAAGAAATAATATCTACAATTATTAAGTTCTGAAAGCCATATGGATAATGTATAATCTACTTTTTACATATTATTTCTCTTTGCTAAACATCCAATGCCTTGAGTTCTAATCTTACAGGAAAGGTATACCCCATAATTGATCCGAAACGAAAAGTGCCGTTTTTTCGTTATTTCTTTTTTCTTCGGATCATCCATAATGGATGACTTCATCCTTCTCAGTTCCTTTCTTACTTAAGTTGCTTCTTCATGAAATAATTCAACAGGAACGAGTACCTTCCTCGGTATGATCGGAATATCGGATAATGCGAACTGCATCGATACCGACTTGATTTTGCGCCTAAACATCAATCGTTTCGTGATCCCCAACATAAAGAATATCTTTCGGCCCCGCCATATTCAGAGCAAGCTGGAATATCGCCGGATCCGGCTTCTCCAGCCCGACCTCAGTCGAAACGATGATAGGATCGAAATAATGCAAAATCCTTTTCTGCTAAGATCACCTTTAAAGTAGGAGCAAATTACTGACAATACCAAATTCGAAAGCCTTCGGCATGCATTACTACAGGATTTTAATTATCAATGAACGGATTCGGGATAAAATCTTTTACCCGAATATATCCTGTTTGTCCTCCCGCACCAATAATTTGGTATACAGGACCGATCTTTTCTATTTGCGTCTCTTCCTGAATAAAGACCGGATTGATCCACTCTTCTTCTTTAATCTGACCGTGTTCATCATAGATGTGCGAATGCTGCGCAAGCTTACCCTCCTTGGCATTGGCCGGACCGTAAACTTGTAAGGAGGATTTTGGGACCCACATATCTGCACCATATTCTGCATCATACTGTACGATGCCCACAGCCACCCAATCCCCATACGATTTTTCAATATGGACCACCTTGCCAGCCCACAATTCCAAATGCGGTTCTTTTACTTTCTCTCCAGGAGAAGAAGCCACCGGAACTTCCTTCGCAACGATCATTTCATAAGGGGCTCCCGTTTGAATGTTGGCTGCTTCCTTGCTGAAATAGAATACGGGTATCCAACCTCTCAAATCTTGGGATTCGACTTGGACGTACTCGTCTTGTTTCGCTAAGATGCGAAATGCATCACCTCTGTTCACTTCAAACACCGGCCCAGCCCCTGAAATCTCTGACGGATCATACCGAGCGCCAATATCTGCCTGTGCGGTATAGGTTTGGTCGATTTGAAGGCCGTTCTCTTCCTGGATTGAATCCAGAACGGCTTCGAAGGTAGTAACAGCCTTGGAAAGAGTTTTTTCTTGCTGGCAGCCAGAGGCTATGACGATTCCACAAAGGAGCAGCAGAACGGAAAGTGTTCTCATATTTCGATCACCTTTCCCTTTCTTTTACTTTAGTTTAACTGTTCAAAGCAGCACATTTTTGTTGGTTCGGTTGTTTGTTTTGTTGTTTCTTCTTTTTCCACTTTAGAGTTTTTCACACCTCTTACAGCTTCCTTTTATTTATAGACGTTCCAATATGGTAATAGTTTCCTAATTACAGGAAAATGATTAATGACATTTTTAAATATCCCCTAGCAGTGTTATTGCGTTAACTTGCGCGTTACTTGAGTGAACTAAAAAAAGGAGCTTCCGCGAGGCAAGCTCCAATACAAGAATATCTTTTACTAATTCATTGTAAATCCCATCTGCCTTTCCCATCTTGTATCCCCCAATTTTGAATATTTATATTGAGTATGCTTTATAATTTCGAGAGGGATAATGAAGTTTCATTTTCCTTTTTTTGTATTTAATGCTTATGCCAATCGTATATATTCAACAAAAGTTGACCGCGACCATGCATAACTGCCCGTTAGTTTAATACCCTCGCCAGTCTAGTATTTTATAAAAGTCTAATGCTTTATTTTCTTTAGACAAGGATCACAATGCAACACAATTGTTAACGTACGTTTATTGCGTTTTGCTGCCTCTACCCCATTGAGTGAAGGAAACTGATTCTATTATTCCACCAAACATACAACGTGTTAAGTGAACCTCTGTCAAGAAAGTAGACACAATGGGTATGAGAGCTCAACATACAAGAGTTGCTGGCATATTTGGCAGCCACGCTTAAGGAAGCGGGTACGATAGCTCATAGAGAACAGGCTGCCGCAAAATCGGCAGCCTGTTCCGTAATTATAATAGCGAGGTTATGAGCTTCACCTCCGGAAAGCGGCTATCCGGTCCTTTCATTAAGATTCCGCCTTGATTTTTTAGATACATATCGAAGAAATCCAGCATATAAGCATTGATAACGGAGTTCGCTCTTTCGGGCGCAATCTTTCCTGTAATGCCCAGCACTTTGAAAATCGGAGAAATGAACTGTACGTCGGTAAAATTCAAATGCTCCGTATTGTCGATATAGAGGAATTGTCCCCCTGCCGCAACCGTTTCGCGCATCCTTTCAAGCTCTAACTTTTTGTCTTCCGTTACTTGATCCATCCACTCTCTTGTGTTGCCCATACGGTTAAGCTCTGCATCCGTGTAGACCCGGTTATCCATCACCATTTTTAATTTTTCGAATTCGCTTTCCGAGTTCATGAACAAAAACGGCTTTCGCAGAGCCTCTCTGTCACGCAGTCGATAAAGCCCTCCATCTAAGTCTATTCCAACCGCGATTCGCGGATCGTAAGAAGCGTCATAGGCCGTCGCTCCGCCGATGGAATGACCGAACACCCCGACATGGCCGAGATCAATCCTCCCTTTTAGATGACTTGGAATCTGCCCCGATTGGATGAGCTCGAATTGGTCCAGCGCAAACGCCACATCGTCGGTTAACACTTTTCCCAACTTGTCGCGGTTTCCGCTTTCCGTCCTGTAATCATGGTCGGGCGAGAATAAGTCGTTGGTTGTGCTGGTCGCGATTCGACCGTCCGGAAACTCGGTTGCAAATGTATTGTAGGTGTGGTCGATCACTGCCACGATATATCCGTGACTCGCGAGATTTTCGGCTTGCGACGTGTGGAGGAACCTGGAAGATCCGAAGCCGGGATTCGCAAGGATCAGCGGGTATGAAGTCTGTGCCGAAGAGACTTCTGCCCTCGAATAAGCATGACTGGATACGTACTTCAGGTGTTGAAAAGTAAACCCGGGAAGGCCATAGTTCGCCGCCATATAACGTAAAATCCGGGTATCGGGGATAAAGGGAGCGTACTCGCCGGTGCCAGCTTGAGCCGGATACCATACCTGAACCATCAATTCTCTCTTGCCTGTCGCGGTTTTGCCAAATGTCTCCTCCCGGCTCGGATCGACGAAATGAAAGACTTGCGTGCCTACCTTCAACTCGCCGGTTGGCGCCGGAAGGCCGAATACGGGAAACACATAGAGGGAGCACGCTGTTGCGATTAGCCCAATCACGATAAACAGGCGGCCCAGCACCCTACGGATTCGCGAGGCAGTCCGAACGGCTTTCGGCGTTATGAAAACGTCTATAAGCGAAAGCATAAGCATCAGGATCGTAAATCCGTATAAGAATAAAAGCTGAACCCTGTATCCTTCGACAAGCAAATTTATCACTAAAAAAATGGAGCCGGCTCCGCTTGTCAGGAGCAAAGCTGATCTTCGGATACGTTGACTGAAAATGAACAGGATTGCCAACAAACAAGCACTTGAAAAGAATAGCATCAATTCAAAAAGCCTCACGCCAACTCCCCCTAAAAACTAATCCCATCGATGGATAGGATTACTATACAGGAGCAACTAGGTTGATACCATTGATCTAGATAACAATTGCCTTACACTCTTGTAAGGTTGCGCTACGATGGCGCAGAAAACGGCATGTTATGTGCAGGCTCCTGCCTTTCGGCCGGGGTTGTTTGTTTCACAATTGAGAAGACAGCTCAATTCTTTGCGAAATATCATAGACGAACCCTCCTTGCTCGCATAAAAAGTTTCCAGTTAAATGTAAAGCATGATGAGTCGTTCAGGGACGTGGTCAACAGCATCATCGAAGGGAAGATCTTATGCTTTGAAATCGACGGGGCGAAAGCGATTGTCATCGAACGATTCAGCGGGAATTGACCCGAGCCATCTCCACGCCTCAGAGTCACTCTTGCCCCCAAGTAAAAGGCGAGGCAAGCCTGTTTGTGGAAGGATGGAAGCAACGTTCAAGAGCGTTCAACACCAACCTGGACCCGACTGCTGGACTGTGGTTGGCTCCGGAGTACTGTAACTGCTTTCTTCGACTTCTTGTTTGCAAGCTGTTGAACAAGAAACCCCAAAAAGGGCTGCAACAGGTCACTTACTCACCACCTGTCACAGCCCTCCGCCCCGCGTCCGACGTGGCCTTTCAGCTCTTACTCTTCTCCAGTCGCAATCGGATTCCCCTCATACGAAATCCAATCGCTCCAGCTTCCGCAAATAAAGTTTTGAAGTGGTTGTTTGGATCAAAAAGTGTAAATTACAAATAAGTTTTGAAGTGCTCCTGACAATAAATGCAGATGAGCTCATTCAACTAACGTTCTGCGTTAGCTTAACATTCATTCATGCAATATGATAAACTTGGACTGAGGTGATTTAACAAATGCCATCAAACAAATTAATGCTGTCAGGCATTTTTCTCTTTGTACTGATGTATTACGTTCAAAACAATATGCATATAAGATTGCATCTGTTTGAAGTAATAATTCCACTTATTGGAGTTGTCCTATTTATTTTGGGACTAATTACGAGAGACAATAAATAGTCAACTGTTTAACTAATCTGCCCGATAACAGAGTAAAGGGCTGCAACGACGGCAGCCCTTCAGATGTTTAACTATCGTTATCCGTTAGCTGAATAAACCTTGTAAACTCGATTCAATATGGGTTACTAATGTTTTCAATGGATTTCCGATTTTCAAACCCATTTCACACTCTATTTTTTCGGCAGTTTCGACCATAGATAATTGAGCGACAGATACGATCTTGTTTTGATTAGAGATAAGCAAACCCTTAATATAATTGGATAATTCGTTTACATATTGCTCTTTTTTCCCCTGCATTATTAACTCGAATGTATTCTCTATGATTTGTACGTCGATATTAATTGGTTTTGCATGTGTAGTTGCAAATTCATTAAGTCTTTTCATCGTTCCTTCGACTGTTGCTGGATTAGTAAATAGTAGCACTTGTGGCTCTGTTATACTGCAAACATAATGGAAAAACGGTTCGTCAATTTTTATGATAGGAACTGATGTCTTAAGTTTTTCATCGTCGAGAAGAGCAATGTAGTTAGTACATGTAATTAGAATTGCATCAACCTTGGTACTGGCTATCCATTCAATCTGCTCATTTACTTTGTTTTGGGCTTTTGTTAAATCAAAAGTTTCATCTGATGCGATTCTACTCATTAAGCCTGGGTCGACAAAGTGTACTAACTCCAAATCATTTGAAGCAATAGCTTTTTGAATATACTCAATATTAGAGTAGTGGGCATGCAAACAACCAATCTTTCTCTTCATTTAATAACCACCCCACTTAAATTTTCCTTATACTATCAGATTAATCTTTTTTTATCCAGAATTATTTGTTATAGATTTCTGCTCGTTACATCAATGATCATAAGAGGAACCGCGAAGCGATCCCTCCCCTCAACTATCGTTTCCGTTAGCTTAATCATAAATCCCAAAATGAAGTAGGAACTGTTTATTGTTGCAAACAAAAATCAAATCATCCCAATAAATTTCAGCAAAAAAGTTTGGTTCACTATCTACTTTATATATCGTGAAATCACTTTCGAAAAAATTGCTCATTAAATCAATGAAACCATTAATACTAAACTCTTTACAAAATCTAACTGGTTCATCATTTCGATTAAAGGTATAACCAATCTCAAAAAACCATTTATCACAAAGAACTTTTAATTCCTCCTTCCAATCCAAGATGGGAGTTACTTTTGCAATCACTTCTTCGCCTTTGTTTAATTTTAAAGCGTTAATAAAAGAAATAAGAACATCATCGTGATATTCAAGTTCTGTAAATTCAAACGTATAACCAATATTCCTGGTATGTAATAAAGAGAATGCCAATAAATACCCCTCAATTTTTGCTAACTTTATTTTATCCAGTTTCCGCCCCTCCTTTATTAATGCACTGCACTGTATCAAAAAAATGAATTATTATAAAGTTCGATTGAGTCTGAATTTTTCAGGTTAACTCTTCCAAGTTAAACTACCCTTTAGCTTAATGAGGCTGCCGATCGATTTCGTGGCAGCTTCATGAGCGCCAGCTTTATGTTAAGATTGTCTTATCTCAACAGACTGCCAAACATAGGATGGTGAACATATGACTAGAGACAATTTTAGCAAATTGATTGAACGGCGCGAAGAAGGACGAGCCAAGCAAGATTTAGCGATCTTAAGCGAGGTTCGCGAGCACCTATTAGAACTATTGTCCAATTATCCTGATGATGCGGAGATCAACTACCAAACCGGAATCGCGCATGACAATTCTGGCATGGGACGTCAGGCAATTCCATTTTATGTGCGAGCACTTGAATTGGGCCTATCTGGTCCTGATCTAGAAAGATGCCTAATGGGTCTGGGGAGTACATATCGCTACTGGGGGGACTACGAAAAAGCGGTGGAGACTTTGCGCAGAGGCGCTAAGGAATTTCCGGAGAACCGGGCAATTCAAGTGTTTCTCGCCATGGCGCTGTACAATAGCCAAAACTACAAGGAAAGCGTCGAACTGTTGGTCACCAATTTAATGGAAACTACTTCTGACGAAAAGCTTCATTATTTTAAGCGCGGGATATTGGCTTACAACGAAGACCTTGATGAAACTGCCGATTGAACATTACCTTATTACATAGGACGAACGAACATCCATTGACTGACGAATTACTAAAAAGCAGCTTCTTAATAGAGGCTGCTGCTTTTGATTTATTAGGCCCGTTACTTGAACAGGCTGCCGAGTATTCCGGCAGCCTGTATTATTATTGTTCTATCTTGTTCCGTTAGCTGAATCAGGTCAAAGCTTTTTTGACATATCATCCAATCTCGTACGGTCATTTATAAACTTCATAAACGGAACTCACCAACCGCAACTCTATTGTACCGAAATATTTTACGGTCTATTTGGGGAATACCAATTAAAAGGGAACTATGGAAGGTTGCATGTATGGGAGTTATTATGGGCATTATTGTTGGACTAATAGCTATTTTGATTCTGTTTCTCATATTCATGTTGAATTTCGGGATTCTTCATAGAGATATTAAAGATCTATGGGTAGAAATTAAGAGGTCAGGTTTATCCAGAAATAAAAATATAATGATACTTATTGGAATATTGATTGCTTTATTTCTGGTGTGGATACTATACAACTTTTTGTCTGGTAAAATCACCGGCTAACGGTTTTACTGTTGAATCAGAACATAGATGCCCGTCTTCCAGGCACGCGACTTCATCGGGCGTCAGTTTCAAAATTACTCCTCTTCTTAGTACGAAAATACAATCCGAAACGGCATACCAAAATCGTTATATTTACCAGCGATAAAACAACAAGCCATATAATCAGAGATGGCATGGTAGTCCATAGTCCGAACCAAGGTAAAACTCGCCCAGCGCCAATAAATGTAGTTAGTGGTGATAGAAACAAGAGGATCAAGATAGGAAGCAGTCTCCCGACCGATGAAAAAATCAATTTTCCGGTCGTGATTCCTTTTTTGCTCCTATTCATACGAAAGTGTGTATATAAACCCCAAAGAAACGTCGTAATCACCAGTAGAATCATAACCCTCTCCATGTTTCTGCTGTTAACAATAGAAGTTTCGGACTTTTCGCCCTTTATAATCCGTGCGATCCCGTCGACAAAAGCTGAATAATCGATAAATGCGTTTAAACCGGAGTTAAACATCATCGTGATGCCCAGCTGTTGATCCAAATAAATCGTTTCTTCCGCCTTATACGTCCAGAAAATTCCACTATGGGAAATCGTCCGGCCCCCATGTTCATCCTCTTCTGCAAGCCACCCCATTCCATACGGGCTGCTCTGTCCGGCTGTATGGTATTGCTCCATCAGCTCTGGGTCAAGAAGACGGCCATTATATTGGGCAAGCATCCACTTTGTCATGTCTTCTGCAGTTGACATAATACCGGCGGGACCGTCAATAAACCAGAAGGGTTCGGCTTGGTTTACAGGATAGCCAAATAATAGATAGTGTCCCCGCGGAATGGCAGGATTCTCATTGATTTGCTGTGTGGTACTGACGTTGAAGGTATGGCCCATCCCTAAAGGCTTAAATATATTCTTTTCCAGATAAGCAGAGAAGCTCTGTCCGCTTACTTTCTCCACAAGAAGAGCCAAATATTGATAGTTAGGATTGTGGTAGCTAAAGGCTGTTCCAGGATCAATGGCAAGCTTAACCGTGTTCAACGATTGGTTACTCTCTTGCAGCGATTGATATTGTGGGGAATTTGTCATGTCGGGATTCACTTTGTCATTAAGACCGCTTGTCTGATTCAGCAAATTCCGGACCGTAATATCGCGAACACGTTCGTCCTCAGGTGAGAGGTCAGGAAAGTAAGATGTGTATGGCGCATCAAGGTCGATTAGTCCTTTTTCCACCATCTGCAGGACGGCTAGTGCCGTAAAAGATTTACTTAACGAAGCAATGGGAAAGGGGGTACTGCCGGTTATATCGCGACCATCTGAAAATGTACCGTAACCTTGTGCATAGAACAACTCTTCGTTATTTGCTATTGCAAGAGCCGCGCCTTTAATATGATTGACTTTCATGTTTTTTATGACGTAGTCATCAATTTCATGCTGTATTTCAGTTTTGTTTCGGACTTCAATTGCGGAAACAGGTTTAGCCAAGATTGACAACATCAGCAGTAAACAACTCAAGCATAGACATATTTTCTTTTTCGCGATTGTCATAGTAGCACTCCTTAATAATATGATAAGGAAATGCTAATTGATAATTATCAACTATTTATCAACCCCGTAAAGAAACTTGCTGTTACGTTTCCGCCGCCATCGGAGCCGTTTTCTACATGCAGACTCCCCTCATGCTTTTCGCACAGTACTTTGCTAATATAAAGTCCCAGCCCATGATGCGCATTCGCATCCCATACTTCTCCGCGATAAAAAGGAAGCACAGCCTTTTGAAGCGCTACGTCAGAAAAACCGGCGCCGTCATCCGTGACTGTTATGGAAAAAAAGCCCTTGCAGACGCTATAATGAATATTCACATAACTGGAAGCATAACGCGCTCCATTAGCTATCAAATTCTCAAAAACCTGCATCACCAAATGTATATCGACAGCTATTTTTTTCGAATCTGCAGCAATGGACGAGCCGAAAGTTTTGCCGCATTGTCCGGTTATTTGTCGGGCGATGTCATTCAGCAAGGAGGTCAGAAGATCCATTTCAACCGCATGGCTGTGTACCGGCATGTCCTCCAGCTTCTGAATCGAATTCATGGCCTCCGTGTAGCTTTCAAGACGTACAATATGGACTTTCATGGTTTGAATCGTGTCCAGGAGTTTTTCCTCGGATATGTTGTTTTGGGGCAGATAGGTGGTCAGAAACTCGGAATATCCTTTCAGGACAGATAAAGGCGTCCTTAGGTCATGGGCAAAAATAGCATTAAGTTGTTTGCGTTCCTCAACTGATCGCCAAAGAGCTTTATGATTTTTTTCCAATTGACCGCGCATTTTTTCAAATACACGGCATAGCTCGCCCATCTCATCCTTACCATCATAAGAAATATGAAACCCCAAATCGTTCGCCGATATTTTCTCCGATGCCTTCATCAGTATTTCAAGCGGCTTTTTCAGTTTCCATCTATAAAAGAGGCTGGCCATCAGGACAATACCGCCGGCAACAGTAAACATCACCATCGCAACTAGTGAAGGTAACACCCAATCGTTTACGGAAGAATGGTCGGCAAATCGTAGCCGTATGCTTTCCGCCCATCTAAACTCTAATACGATGACGACTAGAACGGTGATGAGCGTAAGACAGCATAAAAAGATGAATGATTGCAGCAAGGTCATATGCTTCAGTCGCAGCCAGCTTATGATTTTCGCCATTTGTATCCAACTCCCCAGACTGTTTCTATCCTGTTTTCGCAGCCATGCTCTTTCAATTTGAAACGAATTCGCCTGATATGTTCCGCTATCACGGTGCTGTCGCCTTCATCGTCCAAACCCCATACTTTTTCATAAATGTGCTCTTTATCAAACACCATTCCGGGATGTGTCGACAACAGCTCTATAATATCGAACTCCTTTTTAGCCAGGGAAATTTGTACGTCATGGAAGTAAAGCGCACGAGCCGAATAATCAATGACCAAATCTTCACTAAACTTTATCGACGTTTTATTTTGACTTCGCATTTCCCTGCGTAAATGCGCCTCTACTCTTGCGCCAAGTTCATGGATACTGAACGGCTTTAGAATATAATCATCCCCTCCGGCCTGAAACCCTGATATTTTATCCGCATCCTCAACGCGGGCTGTTAGAAATAAAATAGGGCAGGACACAAAGTGCCGGATTTTCCTGCATAATTCAAGACCATTAAGTTCAGGCATATTGATATCCAGCAAAACAAGGTCCGGTTGATTTTCAATTTGCCGCAATGCCTCATTGCCGTTCTTGGCCGTCATAACGAAATACCCATTAATTTCAAAGTAGTCCGTCAGCAGTTTTCGAAGATCGGCTTCATCATCTATGATCAGTATCTTTTTCATATGCATTCCCTGCTTCCCCATTTCAAATCATCTATATCCAGCATAACAAAAATCGTTTGGCATCCCAAGCGGTAATAACGGCGCCTACTCCGGTTACTTTGCGGGGCCCTGATGAGGCTCTTTCTTTACGGAGCTTAGAGGGATCGAACCCCTAACCTCATCGCTGCCAGCGATGCGCTCTCCCAACTGAGTTACACCTCTTCTTTTCCACTATACTGCCGTGAGTTCAGAAAACGGCAGCCATGAATCGGCTGCCGTTTCTTTGTGTTTATTCAGCTATCGTTTCCGTTAGATGAGCAACTACACTTTAATTGCTTTTATTGATAGCCATTGAGGAATAGCTGCTAAGGGATTTTTATGCCAGTTGCAATAGTTTTCAAGGTCTTGTTCAGACAAACGTTCTCCCTCATCGGTTGAATCGTCCACCCAAAACGAACCATCCTCTGCATACATTTCTTCAATACGCCTAACGTTAAAATTTGAAGATATTATAGCGTTCATAATATCTTGCATACGCCACTTAAAGGTTGGTACTTCTCCAAAAGGACCTATTAAATCGTATGGTTTTTCCACTTTTATGGTTTCTCTCGATGCTATTCCAAAGGGACGCATGAACGGATGTATATCGAACATTATGTATGTCCCATCTTGCTTAAGTACCCTCTGAATATTGTTGTACATGGATTTTAAATCGTTAATCCAAACATGAACTCCATTTGATGTGTATACAAAGTCATATTCTTTGCTATTTATTTTAGTTAATTTCATTGTATCGTCGCATATGAATTCAATATCCCAATCATGTTTCTTTGCAATAGCGTAACCGTTTTCCAATTGCTTCTCCGAAATATCGCAAGAAGTCACTTTTGCACCCATTAAATGAAAAGCAAATACGGCATGATTATCGCCACTTGAAGGAACCAAAACTCGTTTGCCATTCAAATCTGGTATAGCCTCTTGAATTATGGAATACGTCATATGGTGAAATGCTGACTTAGGAGAAGTAATAATTTTTGTTATGACTTCATCTGTTCTGTACTTTTGATACCAGGTTTCAGACCACTGATTCCAATTATCTTTGATGACATTCGTGCTGTTATTCACGTAACTCCCCCTCTTTCATTGGAAAATTTTATATCTGCAAAGAGTTAGTTTAATTATGCAGTTAAACCCAATAAAAGGAAAGTGGTAAGATGGTTTAAGTTAATTCGTTCTATATTTGGAGTATCCTTCATAAAGGAGAGGTGGAACACGTCTGGATTAGACAGGTTTCCCCACTCCTCATACCCAATCCGATCATCAAAATATTTCAAGAGCAGAGATATGAGATTTCCATGTGAAGCTATTATAATATTTTCAAACCGACTATTTAATAGTTCTTTAACCACAGCAATTACACGGTGCGTAGCTACATTTGTCGAAGCATTTCACGCCAATCAGAGCACATGTTAGTATAGTTTTACATCATTTCAATATATTTTAAGTAAAAAATAATTCCTGCTCTGTCTACATTGGAAAATTGGAGGGGATCCTCATTCATTAGTTGTCTTAATTCTTCTACGGTAATCCATCTGGGGTTCTTAGTTTCATCACCAAATTTTAATAACTCACCTTGTACTTTACAACGGAAGTACACACCAACCGAATCAAAGGGTCCATTAATGGTCTGATAAGCCCCGAAGGGTTTTATACATTCAACTTCAAAACTTGGATCGATACCCACTGTATCAATCCTTGTATCCTCACCTTCAATTTCTACTACATCAAGCCCAGTCTCTTCCTTTACTTCTCTAATAAGTGCTGTTACTAATGATTCGTATTGTTCTATTCTCCCACCAGGAAGTTCAATCTGTTGAGATTCGCCAGGTTTATTTCGTGTTTGAACTACAATTTCGATTGTTCCATCCAAAGTTCTTTCAATTATTGCACGAGAATTAACTAAAAACATACGTCATCACAGCACCCTTCTTTTTCCTCCATATAAATTTCTAGATTCTCCCAATAATCAATGGGATACTTTTTTCTATAAGGCTATGTTTTAGAATAGTGTTGAAAATATATGATTATCTTTATAGTTTTTTCTTACATTTTACAATTATAAATTTTACTGGAGGTTTATTTTTCATGTTCTTACTTGGATCGTCAATTTCTGAAAACTCTATCAGTCCATATTTGTCAAATTCTTGTTCTATGGAGTCAGAATCATAAAAAAACATTTTTACGCCTTCCATTATCTCGAAATAGTCTTTATCCAATTGTTTGCCCTTTCCAAACATTGGGGCTTTTTTTGAAACAGTTGTAAAAATCATATATCCATTTGGCTTTAACTGATTATAGCAATCTTTAATAAACTTATCTCTCTCATGATTATTCAATAAGTGAATAAGTGCATAGCAAAATATACCGTCATAGAGTTTGTTATCAAAAGGCATGTCAGTTACTGAACCATGAAAAATACTAATATCAAGCCCGTTTTGACTCGCCAAATCAATCGCTGTTTTTGAAATTTCAATACCCGTTACTTTTATTCCATTGTCAATAAAAACCTTTGCATTTCTGCCATATCCAATACCTGGTACCAGTATGTCCTTAACATTCCTTTCAAGGAAAAAGTCCTTTGTCACGATGGCGGAGTCTGTAGGTTCAAATCCCCACATCGTTTGTTTTTCTATAAAACTTGATTCCCAGAATTCCGTCATATCTCTATCTCCTTTATGTCTATAAACTCCAATAAATTACGATTCCCCTTACCCGTCGGCTTATACCGTTCCAACAGATGTTCATACATCTTTTGGATTGTTTTCAATGGTACCGCCTCCTACATTTTCAATCATTTGTTTTGTATAAATTCTATAAAAAGTAATTAACTAGAAAATGTGTTTTTCAAAACGTACCAGAAGTCTGTTCCTGCTGGTGAACGGAGTGCTGCAGATCTCCTTGAACGGAAAATCTTTGGTTATCTCTTCGGGCAGCGTTAAGCCGAAGTCGGATGGGGGCAAATCGAAATGCATCCGGCGGCAATTCCTAGTCAACGACGGCAACAAGGCCAACGAGCTTAGCGAATCATTGGCTCTGGCCTTTCGCAAGCTGAGAAGAGAGTTGATCGTATTCGAAAAGAAAAAATCGGCTGCGCTAAGACTGCCTTGCTTTCTTAGAATCCCTTTATGCCGCCTTGCAGAAACCCAATTCATCGTTGCCTGCAGGCTCAGGGGCAGGCCCGCGCTGGACTGCTTGCGGGAAGGCGAAGCCATCTACAACAACTGCAAGGGCAACTGTTGATTCACAGCTCCCCTACTAGGCTTGAAGCTTATACGATATGGTAAAGTAGAGAATTGAAGTTCCTCCATCATTCTCCCACTCTAATCACTTTTCATGGCAATAATATAATACGGTATTAGCTCATATACTCCTATTGAAATCATAAGGATATAGGGATGTGATGCCTTTGTATATATATGTCACTGAGCATGGGGATACTTTAAGAAAAATTGCCGATAGATATTATTGTGAACTAGAAAACCTCTTGTTGTTAAATCCACTCATTTCCAACTCCGACTTAAATTTGGCTGCGGATGTTCAAATAGAACTGCCCGCTCCGCTGTTACATATGCGGAGGATCAATGATGCCGTTGCCCAATCAGGCACCACTTTGGATCAATGGATTCCCCTGACTTCAGTCGAGCAAATGGCAAAGACCGATTATGATGTACTTATCGTCGGCAGCGGGGCAGGGGGTGGAGCCGCTCTTTGGAGACTATGCGAACAATGGGGGCAAAGCGGCAAGAAGATCGGAATGATCGAGGCCGGAGACTTGTTATTACCGACTCATTCGTTTAATGTGCCCACTTTAAATGAACAGCGCGTAATCGAATACTGGGAGCGGATTGCAGATTATGCCGGAGATAGATGGCCGGATTTTCAGAAAGCGAAAATCGTCAGAGGCTTAGGCGGAAGAACCCTGATATGGTATGGATTGTCCCCCCGTTTTGATCCTACAGCGTTCAGAACGTGGCCGATCACCTATAAGGATCTTGTTCCTTATTATACGATCGCAGAAAAAATAATGAATGTGACCAACCTCTACACCAAAGGTTCCGCTCTGCAGGAAATGCTTATTGAACGCCTTCTAATGGGTGGTTTTCCAGAGACAACAGATGTTCCTTTAGCCACAGATCTTGCAGGCACGAAATACGGGCAGGTCCACTCAAATGTTTATTTCAGTTCCATTGATTTTCTTGCATACGCCTTAAATATCCGAAAATTTGATCTGTCCGTAAATACGCGCGCCGTGCAAATTTTGACGGAACAAGGAAAAGCCACAGGCGTCAAGGTTATGACAGCAGATAAACAAACGTATACGCTGACTGCCAAGACGATCATCGTCTCCGCCAGCACCTGGGAAACCCCGCGCCTTCTGCTTAATTCAAATATCCCTGGCGAAGCGATCGGGAAATATTTGGCGCTCCATCCTATGTTTATTGCGACTGGAACTGTTAACCGGGATTTATTCCCAGAAGTATTTGGCGTCGCCCTCCTTTTTCTTCCGGGTTCTGTTGAGCGGAACTATCAGCTCCAGATTTTCAACGATTATTATTACGACTATACAGAAAAACCTCTTCTAAAAAAAGAGCCTATGGAAATGCACGGTTATGGAATCGTGGAACCGCGGGCCGACAATTACGTCAGTCTTGACCCGAATCAACGGGATGCTTACGGCGTCCCCCTGCTTAACGTACACTTTTCTTACAGCGATAAGGATCAGGCACTTCACCGAGAAATGCATGATTCCATAATAGAATACGCCTCCGCAGCGGGATTATCGCTCGATAGTCCGCCCCAGCTGACACCGCCCGGAAATGACAACCACGAGGCCGGAACGTGCCGAATGGGGGACAATCCCGCTACTTCGGTCACCAACCGCTTTGGTCAAGTGCATGGCATAGCCGGTCTATACATAGCTGACAACAGCATTCTAAATCTGACTTCGCCGGCAAATCCGACGCTAACTACGGTCGCATTGGCCATTCGTACAGCAGATCATATCGTCGCTCAAATGAAATAGCACATCCATTTTGTCTGAAGGGAGGGAGTTAAAATTGACCGAAAACAGCGATGCCACTACCTATCAGTCACAACCTGCAAAGATGCCGTGGATTCCCTTGACTCCGATCGAGAAAATGGCTGAAACCGATTATGACGTGCTTATTGTCGGCAGCGGCGCAGGAGGCGGGGCAGCTCTCTGGAGATTAATCGAACAATCGAAAAATAAGGGCATGCGGATCGGGATGATCGAGGCCGGGGATCTTTTGCTGCCGACCCATGCTCATAATTTGCCTACTTTCGATCAAACGCGGTTTACTCAATTTATTGATAGTCCTCACTATGCGGAACAAATCGGGAACTTATGGCCGGATTATCCGGGGGCGAGAATATTTAGAGCTTTAGGCGGAAGAACCCTTCACTGGTATTTAATGTGTCCCCGCTTGCTGCCCGAAGAAATCAAATCTTGGCCGATTTCCTATCAAGAACTGGTTCCCTATTACCTTACGGCTGAACAAATCATGAATGTAACCGATGCATACGCAAAGGGATCCGCACTTCAGGAAAAACTTCTCCATCGCCTTCGCTTCGGCGGATTTCCGGATGCCACTGACCTTCCTATGGCTGTTGACCTTGATGTTACCCGATACGGTCAGCTCCATTCGAATGTCTTTTTTAGTTCCATAATATTTATGGCTTACGCTCTCAATATGAAGCCCTTTGATCTGGCTGTAAATACGCGGGCTGTACAGGTTCTGACCGAGAAAGGAAGAGCCGCAGGCGTGAAGGTGGTTACTTCCGACGGTAAAACCTCTACCATCAGAGCTAAGACGGTAATCCTTTCCGCCAGTACCTTTGAAACACCTCGTATTCTACTGAACTCCCATATTCCCGGGGAAGCCATTGGCAGATATTTGGTGAACCAACCCACAGTCATTGCGGCAGCAAAAATAAACCGCAATCAATTTCCCGAAGTGTTGGGAAATGCGGCTATCATGGTTCCAAGTGCGGCAGATCGGAAATATATGTTTTTCACTTTAGGGACGGATCCTTTGGATTATTGGTGGTACCATTATAAAGAAAGAAAACTTCTTGATGAACTACGACTTGGATTTTTCGGCTTGGCAACTCTCGAACCGCGATTCGAAAACCATGTCAGCCTCGACCCGATCAGACGCGATTCATTCGGAGTGCCTTTATTAAAGGTGCAATTTTCGTATAGTTCTCAGGATAAAACCGTTATCCGCGAGCTGACGGCTTCAATTCGAAGGGCAGCTGCAGCAATGGGTTTGGATTTTTACGAAAACCCTAGTCTCTTACCTCCCGGTCTTGACAATCATGAGGCGGGAACGTGCCGAATGGGGAATGATCCCGCCACCTCAGCAACAAACCAGTATGGGCAAATCCACGGCGTACCTGGTCTCTATGCGGCTGATAACAGCGTATTGCTGCTTACCGGAGCAGCTAACCCGACATTGACAACCGTTGCATTGGCAATTCGCACAGCGGATTATATCCTTTCACAGTATCATGAATGAGCAGCCTCTTGGTACAACGATGTCCTAACTTGACTCTTGCTTTCGCCGACTCTTAAACGCTGTTACAATCGTCAGCAAAAGAATGGGAACAACGCCAGTCACCGTTATTAATAAAGGCCAAACGGTCCCAACATGTTCCATGAATTCGAAATCGTTCCTGAACATTGTTAGCGAGAGCAGCAGCGCCACAAACGTTATCGGAAAAATCAGGATCCGTTCATCCTGTAACCGGAATAATTGGGATAACCCCAAATTGATCGCGAACAGCACAATGCTTGCTTTCATATAAGAGCCGACGATCAAAGCCAAGCCAATCACAGATTCGACCCGTTCAATAACTTCCGCGAGTTCAATCATACGCGCAAGAGTAAATAAGGAAAACTTAATATTCGCGGCCAGCGGCCCTAGCGCCATGATCGTGCATACAATGACTAAGGTTAGCGAAATCCCGCTGATGAGAAGCACGACGAACATAAATTTACCCAAAGGCTCTTGGTCCGGTCTAGCAAACGGAAGAACCATCGAAAACAGGATCATTTCTGCGTAAGGAAATCCCCAAGCGATATATGCACCGTGCAGAACCGGTTTGAAACCATCCGGTAATAAGGGCATAAGCAGCTCTACGTTGTAATTAGGAATCATTAAAAGCATAACTACCGCGCTGAACATAAAAATCGTGATAACCAGCAAAGTGAACATCCTCGCCATGACCTCAATACCCGATCGCACGGTCATAGCCGCAGTGAAAAGTACCAATATGTGAAAAACATAGGTGGGCGTTTCCCTCATCATCGTGCTCTTGAAAAATCCGCCGATGTCTCCCACAATATCAGCCAGCATGTCGAAGAATATCAATAAGAAAGGAACAGCGATTATAACGGTCATCACCCTTCCGAGGGCCTGTCGACTGTACTGGATGAGCGTTAGATCAGGATATTTCCGATGCAGATAAAGGATACAGAACAACAAAAGCATCCCGAGTCCATTAGCCATCCACAGCGACATCCATGCGGCGTTTTTCGCAGCCCCCGTCAAAGGTGCCGGTATATTGACAATCGCCGAACCGGTTAGAAAGGAGAGAAATAGCGTCGCCATTTGCCGCGAACTGACCGAAATCCGCTTATTCATCATTACCGTACACCTCACATTAACCGTTAAGATGGAAGTTTGACCGACTCCACAATGCGTTTTGCCGGTTCTTTCAAAAAGAAATGAAACCATTCGTCCAGATTCGGCCAGCGCAGTTCTAGCGCATAGATAAGACTGGGATACAGAGCGGCGATCATCAACATACCATACACGAGCCGCTCCCTGCTGCTTGTATTCTTCAGTTTCAGGAAGTCATAAGCAAAAATGGCGATGTATATCACAATCAACATCATTATTTTCTGGACCAAGCTTATCTCCCCATTCGTCCGCATTGCAAGGCAGTACTATTTGGCTACCGGTATACCAAGGTTCGCACCCGTATTAATTACGCTCACCTCAACCTCAAAGGTAAATGGAATACTGGCAAACCGCTCTTCCCAATTCGGCTTCCAACGTTTCCATTGTGCAGGATCTTGGCGGTATACGCGATTTCCAATTCCAATCACATCCAATTTTTGTTCTTGGAAATAAGCTACGGTACTTTTTAAATCCCGCTCGATTAACTTTTTGACTCTTTCATTATACTTCGCTACATCTTCCGGGGTTATCAGGGTCGTACAGACGAGTTCACCGGAATAGCCTTTTATTTTGGTCGATACATGGACGGCAGCCGAATCTCCCTTGATCTTCACGTCCAGTTTCGTCTTGGCCGACTCCACTTCAATGGCTTCCACTTTCTTCATTTTCTTTTTGCTCTCCCCCGGACAAGCCAATTGGATAATGCCGAATCTATATTTGTCCATCAGTATCAGCAGGCTTTCGATTTTTTTGGATGAAATCGTAGAAATCAATTTCCCCTTCTTCATTAGTGCCAGTCCGGTAACAGGAGAGGTGGCCGGCTTATTCTTTGGGTCAAAGTAGAGGTAAGGTATTGCGGCGACGCCCGTTTCACCTTTCAGTTCCATCATCAGATCCAAAAAGGAGGTTTTTAAGGATTTGCCTGTATATTCGTAAGCCATTCTTTCCGACTCCCGCAACTGCTGACCCATGGTCGATTCAATAAACGGCTTGCCTTTTTTCAAATAAAGGTCGGCCCTATCTTTACCAATCATGACGCTGACTGTCGACCGCGGTTCGTGATCCCGTGCAAAAAAATCAACGATTTCTCCGATATTCCGTTTTTTGGCAATCTCTTCCCCAATGATCAGGACCCGCATATGGCTCCACTGTGCTTTTCGGCCGAAATGGATGGTCATATCGCGGATTGCTTCAAACACGGTAATGTCTTTTGTTTTTATATTGATCAAGCTTTGACCGGATGGTCCTCCGGCTTGCCCTTTGCCTACTGAGGTCGGCTTATAGAATTGGATTGTCAGATCTATGTTTTTACCGTCCTCCGCAAGATCAATCGCAATTCCCTGAACAAAGGCGTATGTGTCCAACTCCATTCTATTCCAGCATCCTGTTAAGAGGGTAAGGAGCACAAAAGTTAAAGCTGCGAAGCCGAACGTTCTCACCGTTCAACCTTCTTTCTTGGTTTCTGCATACCTATTATGCTGATGTCGGTTTCGCGGCGAGCGAAACAGGGATTTCAAGGGCGCTCGGACAAACACATCTCGCAATTGCCGTGGGCGAAGAGGTCCCAAAGGAGCCAGATAGGGCTGACCCAACGAGCGCAAGCTCGTCATATGCAGCAGAATCCACAGGAACCCGATCATGAGCCCGAACCCGCCCAATGAAGCGCAAAGGAACATCAACGGAAGACGTAGGATCCGGACGGCAACGGTGAGATTAAATTGCGGGAGCGAGAATTTGGCGATCCCGGTAAGGGCTACTACGACGACCATGATCGGGGAAGCGATGCCTGCGTTGATGGCCGCTTCGCCGATAACCAGCGCCCCCACGATACTCACGGCAGAGCCGACGGGACGCGGCAGACGAATCCCCGCTTCGACCAGGATTTCGAAGAAGAAGGTCATGAGCAGCGCCTCCATAAAGGCTGGAAAGGGAATTCCTTCGCGCGTGTTGAGAATCGCAAGCAACAGCACGGTTGGAATCAACTCGGGACTAAAGGTGGTCAACGCGATATAGATGCTAGGAAGCGCTATGGTCAAGATAAAAGCGACCAACCTTAGCATCCGGATGACGGACGAAAAAACCGTTCTATGGTAATAATCTTCGGGAGACTGCAGAAACTCCAGAAAAAGACCGGGACAAATAAGGATCGACGGGCTGCCTGAGACCATCACAATAATCTTCCCGTCCAAGAGAGCGGCAGCAGCAACATCTGGACGTTCCGTAACCCGGAATTGTGGAAACGGCGAATACACCGATTCTTCAAGCAGTTCTTCGATATAGGAGGTTTCCAGTATGTCTTGTTCTTTGGCAGGCGCAATCCGCTCTTGAAACACCGCCAGCGTTTCCGGGTTCACGTTCCCTTCGATATAACCGTAAGCGACTTCGGAATTCGATTTCCCTCCGGCATTGAAGAGTTCTAATTTAAAATCGGCGGTTTTCAACCGTATCCGGATCAGCCCGATATTTTTTTTCAGATTTTCTACCGTGCTCTCGTGCGGACCTCGCACCACAGACTCCGTTAAGCTTTCCGTCACTTGTCTCTCTTGAAGCGTTACCGCTCTGAAGCTCAGCGCCTTGTCCCACTGATCGAAAAAGACAATGACGTTTCCTTCTAAAATATCATGAACCGCTTTGTCCATATCTCCGATCGTATGCGCTGTTTCAGATGAAGCCCCATGCTTCTCGAAAAAGTTGCTCACATCCTCGGGTGTGATATCTGTGGCTGGTCCTATTTGATAGCTAACCAGATCCTGCATGGCGGTTTTAAAAAAATTTTCCTTTTTGTCCTGAACCAATGTTATACAATAAATGGCCATCGCCTCATATTGGAGATTGGGCCCATAATGCCACGGTATGAAAATCATGTCCTTACAGTCTGCGAAAATTTGTTCCAAATGCTTTCTGCTTTCAATCAGACTCGATGGAATCGGTTCATGCGCTTTCAGTGATTCCTGCTTAGCTGCATCCTGTGATATTTCCTTAGTGAATGAACGGGTTGAGTGATGTCTCCTGAATAATTTGATCAAATTCATTCAGACTCCCCTCCCTTATTTCAATTGTATTCGGCTTATATTTTCCCATAATATGTATTGTTATACACGAACAAGGATTATGTATCGATCTATACATCCTCGTTGTCCACTTTTGCTAACTTGCTGTTTGTTTCGTCTTTCGGATTATCCCTAACTAGCGGCAAGCTGCTTCCAATATTGGTCCCTGAACATTCTAGCGGATATTCTATGATCGGACAACGAGGAGAGAGAGAGTCTGATGAAAACTTTACATGAATGGTTATCGTTGCAGACGGATGCGAATGCTTCCATGACAGCTAAGAGATTATTGACTGTAATTAAAGAAAGACGAATATCGGTGGAGGAGCAGTTTGTTCTCATCGAATCTTCCTTCCACTTTGTGATGAAACTGGATCAGGATGATAAACGTTTCAAATCAGCCAGGAACCAGATAATCGAAGCCTGGACCCTCTTTTGCAATCAAGCTGATGATCAATTGATGTGGTATTACGATAGCATGCTGAGTATGTTTGAGTTTGCTCTTATAAATAATACGTATGCTGCGGGCAATGTCTTGCATCTTTCCAACGCATTTGTTGAAACGGAAATCGCTGATAATCGCAAAGCCTTAAGAAGCAATCATACACGGGTATTAAAGTTGATTGATGCCTATATCGAACAAGCTGTGCGTAAGGAAGGTACAGATAACGAACATTGGGGGGGGGGAATTGCCGCTGATCTGACCCACCTCTATTTTTATCATACCCATTACGAAGGCGATGATGATTTACGGCAAGCTGTCTCGATGTTCATTCCTAAGCTAATTACGACTTGTTATG
This sequence comes from Paenibacillus germinis, assembly GCF_013141785.1. Lineage (NCBI taxonomy): Bacteria > Bacillati > Bacillota > Bacilli > Caryophanales > Paenibacillaceae > Paenibacillus > Paenibacillus germinis. The sequence goes on along the minus strand of NZ_WHOC01000175.1, from coordinate 17,459 downwards.
TTAGCTGCAATAATATTACAGGAGCACTTCTTAAACATCACCCTCATTTTGGGAGTGAAGCAGCGAATCTAATTCATTATTTCGTCACGCTAACTGCACCTAGTAACGAGGATGATTACGGATCATTCTTCTATGATATTGCCTACGATTTTCTAGGGGACAGCGACTTCTCTTTGCTAAAGCAAAAAAGAACGATAACAATCTTGCCCTATCTCGAGTCTTATTTGATCCAATGGACGGATGTACAATTTGATTTTTTTACGCAAAATTTTGTTTTTTATTCTTTGCAGGAAAATGGAATAAAGTTAGTGGCCAAATCGAAAGATCGACAGAAGGTACTGCAATTGCTTATAGTTACAAATCGTTCAACACCAATGTATGATAAAATTGTGCAGCTATTCGATGACGCGTTAGCACTAAAGTCCAAAACGACAAAGAAACAGTCCTCTTCTACCAAGTCATCCACAGAGGGGATTTCATTCAAAGATTTTAATTTTAAATTAGTCGTTATCGAAGAGTTGATGTACAGACAAAATATCCTTGAGCCTGCTTTTGATCTATACGCATTTGTTGCCGATTATTTTGAAAGAGATATCAATATCGAGGATGAAGGATATGAGATCATTCCTGAAGCCCAAACGTATTTCGAAGAGCTTGTCCTGACTTCGGACCATCTGGCGCATGTAAAAGAGCTGATTTTTGACGGAGGATTACAGATCTATACACAAATCGTCCCCTTTTGGGCTGGCGAAGACGAACTATTTGATGTTCACTCGTTGGAAGATGCCTCTCATTTGCCAAATCTAACGACTCTCTCTGTTATGAGCATGCTTATGGCAGATACTTCAGAACTGGAACAGAGAGGTATAGTCATTGAATAATTTTGATTCCATCTCGTGATCCATCCCAGGCATCACTGATATATCGGTTTCTTCACTATTCATCTGTTGGAGGCGCCTTCAGTTTGCTAGATTATTTCTGCCTGCGTTTCCTTTACAGTAGTAATAACCTTCATTGATTACCTCCATAAAGTACTTTCAGTTCCTCTTCCTTCATCGTAAAAGAATGTTTTTCTTCCTTATCGGTACGGGCTATGTTTTATTTTACTCAATTGCAGACGTTCGGATTTTTTTTGTTAATGGAACATTCACTTTTTGGTAAAAAACTTGACCCTTACGTTACGTAACGGTGTATAGTCAATATACCGGTAAACAGCTAGCGCCCGAGAAAGGGGATGATCATGCAAAGAGAGTGGAAAGTCGGAGAACTTGCGAAATTAGCGGGACTAACGATCCGCACTTTACGATTTTACGATCAAATCGGTTTGTTTTCGCCATCCGGTCATTCTAATTCCGGATACAGGCTCTATACGGAAACGGACATTTCGCGTCTGCAGCAAATTCTGTCCTTGAAGGAGTTAGGGCTGTCTCTGGAGCAAATTAAAGCCGTTATGGCTGGTGATCAGCTCAGCCTGTTAGACACTGTATCCCTTCAAATAGCCCGGCTGAAAGAAAACATTCGTATGCAACAGAAGCTTTTGCACGAGCTCGAGAATGTATCAAGCCGGATGCACAGAAACGAACCGTTGACAGTTGAAAATTTCACTAAGATCATGCGGACAATGAGGATGAATCATGAGAAGTACTTTGACGAGAGGAAGTCGAGCTGGAATCTCCACCTCGACCAACTCGGCGCATATTTAGACGAACATCCGGGAGAACCCGGCCAAGGAGGATTCGACCATGAATGAACCATCTGCCAAACATTCCACTTTCGTCATCGAAAAGAACTATAAGCATTCGACTGCCCGAGTATTCGCCGCTTGGGCGGGCCAGGCCGCCAAAGCCGCCTGGTTCCCGAAAGCCAACGAGTTCGATTTCCGCGTAGGAGGACGAGAGTACAACCGTGGAGGTCCGCCGGGAGGCCCGGTCTTCACTTTCGACGCCTGCTATCAGGAGATCGTTCCGGACAGACGCATTGTCTACTCGTACACGCTGGACATGGAAGAAACGCGATTATCCGTCTCCGTGACGACGGTGGAGTTCAAACCAGAGGGCAGCGGCACACGGTTGGTCTACACAGAGCAGGGTGTTTTTCTGGACGGCCATGATACGCCCGAACAGCGGGAACACGGAACGAAACTATTCTTGGACAAGCTCGGCGACGTTCTGGACGGCCAATGAAAGTTGCGGAGGATGGAGATGGACATGAACCAAAACAACGAAACAAACAAAATCGCAACGCAAGTAGGTGAACGCGAGATTGTGATCACCCGCATATTTGATACTCCATGCGATTCTGTGTTTGATGCTTGGACGAAAGAGGAGCACCTGTCGAAGTGGTGGGGACCTCGAGGTTTTACGACGACTTTTCAGAAGTTTGATATGAAACCGGGCGGTACATGGCAGTTTATCATGCACGGTCCTGATGGCGTTGATTATCCCAACACCAACGTCTTTGTCGAGGTCGTTAAACCCGAGCGAATCGTCATCAAACATGCTGTGTTTCCCCATTTTCTGGCGACAGCAATCTTTGAGGATCTGGATGGTAAGACCAAACTCACTTATAGCACAGTATTTGAAGAAAATGCCGCTGTATTCGATAAGGTGAAAACATATGCCGTCCCAGGTGCCGAACAGACCATGGATCGTCTTGAGGAGCATCTGGCAAGTATGTCTTAAAAGTAAGAGGCCAGCCTCGTATTGATGTTCCCGGTAGCAGCTCGCTATTTATTTCGCGAGGATGAAATCGTATCGTGTTGAGGGTTCCGTAAAACCTGGCAAAATGCCAGGTTTTACAACCCAAGGACGGCGTCCATGTTAACTAAAAGCCCCACAAAAAAAAGAATTTGTGCCCCTTTATCGTTTCCCGTATCGCCCATACTAAGAAAGCTTCCGGACTCGCGGTTGCTTTCAACTATTATTCGCCGTTAGTTCAATAATGAGTTATTAAATCAATTAATCTTCATTTCCAATTCTTTACCCATTTCTCCGGAACGTTCAGCCGCCTTAACAATGGCTTTAGTAATGGTCTCCTTTAAGCTGAACTGCTCCAAAAGATCGATGGCCACTTGGGTAGTCCCATTGGGAGAGATAGTGTTACTTCTTAATTCAGCAGGATGCTCAGAGGTAATCCGCACCATCTCGGCAGCGCCAAGAATAGTTTGGACGACAAGTCTAAGTGAAGCATCAGAATCAAAACCAAGCTTGCCAGCTCCAGCAATCATCGCTTCCATTAAGTAATAGGCATAAGCCGGTCCGCTGCCGAAGACACCCGTAGCTGCGTTTTGGAGCTCTTCGTTTATAACTTCCGTAATTCCAACAGCTCCAAATAGTTTTTCGGCTACAAGACGCTGTTCATCGGATACAGCGTTTGAATAGCTAATGGCGGTTACACCCAATCCAATTGTTGCAGATGTATTAGGCATTGTTCGAACGATTGGCATAGACATTCCGATTAAACGACTCATCGTCTCGATAGATAAGCCCGCAATGACAGAAATGATAAGCTGCCTAGGATTAAAGAGATGTTTCATACTCTCGATAGTATCTACAGAATCCGTTGGTTTTACTGCTAATAAAACCACGTCCGCATTTTTCAACAACTCATCATGATCCAACCCCTGCTCAATCGTTTGAATTCCGTAGCGTCCGTGCAACTCGCGTAAACGAACCATATTTTTGCGGTTTAGCATGGAAATCTGTTGAGGTTTCGTCAAATTTTTAGTAATAAGTCCTCGGACTAATGCCTCCGCCATTGAACCTGCTCCACAGAAACAAATGTTCAATTTTGAAATCGTTGTTACTTGTCCCGATTCTGATTTGAAAGTCATCATAGTTCCTCCATTTACATCTACAATAAAAATTGAATCATAAACATATAGACTAGAGTACCGCTTGCAATTGACAAAAACATATTTCTCTTCCATATGTGGAGCAAAGCAACTAACACTATAGAAAGCAGTTCAGGTAATCCGTGGCTACCAGTTACAAATTTGATGTCTTTGATACTATAGACAACCAGCAGCCCTATAGCTGCTGAAGGCAGTACTTTACCGAGATATTGTACATAACTTGGTGTGGGTCGGCCTGAAGGGAAAATAATAAATGGAAGAAATCTTGTCATCATGGTTCCCAAAACAACCATACCAATCGTAATAAGTCGCTCTATTAGAGTCATTGACATGTCCGTTCCCCTACTTTCATTAACTGCATCCTCAACAAGGTAAGTACTAAGAGAATGATGATCATGGAAGGAACAATAAAGTTGCTACTGTTAAAAAGGAATAGGCATAAAAGCGATACACCTACACCCAATAACGCGCTGAAATGTGTTGACTCCTTCTTCCACTGTTCAATAAAGATGACAACAAATAAAGCTGTCATTACAAACTCAAGCCCTTCCATATTTAGCTGCACAAATGATCCAAAAAAACCGCCAATTGTAGCTCCAAGCACCCAATAGCTATGATTAAGAACAGTGACGAAGAACATATACCATCCTTTGTTCACCTCTCGCGGTATATTCGCTGTGTAATTAATAGAGAATGATTCATCACATAGACCAAAAATCAGATAAAGCTTTTTTATTCCGGTCCCCCTGTATTTTTCAAGCATCGATATCCCATAAAAAAGATGACGCGCGTTTACCATTAATGTGAGAATTAGTGCACCTAATGGATTAAAAGTACCAAGCAACAGATTGACAGCAACAAATTCCATTGAACCGGCAAAAATAAGCAAGCTCATTAGGAAGGAATACCCTACACTGAAACCTGATACGTTCATGAAGATGCCATAAGCAATCCCCAGGAATAAAAATCCAGTCAATATGGGGATAGTAGATGGAAAGGCAGCGCGAAATGCCGATTGAAGTTCTTTTTTGTTAATCATAGTTAGCTTGCATCTCCTCGGAACGATTTACTTATCCATGTCATTTTAGCAATGCAAATCCGTACAATCAACGGTATAATTGTATGGATTACAATTTTGTGAGGTATAGCATGCCGATAAACTCCTTCACTGATTACCCTATGTCGTGGAAACCCGACAGAGACGCATTGAAACGTCCACTCTATCTTTCGCTCGCCTTATTACTGGAATATGACATTACTAACGGATTTTTAGCTCCCGGAACAAAACTTCCACCACAAAGGGAGTTGGCCGATTTTTTAGATGTTAATTTTACGACCATTACACGTGCTTACAAAGTATGCGAACTTAAAGGCTTAATTTATGCTGTTACCGGGAGCGGTACATTTGTTTCACCCAACGCGGCACGCTCCATCACAATTTCAAAAGATAAAATATCAAGTGAATGTATTGATCTTGGATTTGTTGCATCATTTGAACAAACAAACCCAATTGTAGCCGTGGCTGCAAAAAGAGTCATGGAGAAAAGTTATTTAGAACAGCTTTTTGATTATAATGACCCTACAGGAAAACCACATCACAAAATAGCAGGACTAAATTGGATGAGTGCTTTTGGCATCCAAGCGGACATAGAAAATATGGCCATTGTTTCTGGAGCACAGAATGCTTTGGCAATTACGTTGTTAGCTCTGTTTGAACCAGGAAACCGGATCGCAGTCGATATTTATACATACGCAAATTTTATTGAGATTTCGAAAATGTTTCGTATTAAGTTAGTTCCGATTCCCGGTGACGAGTACGGAATGCTGCCTAATGAGCTTGAAAATCAGTGCCTTCAATTGGATGTACATGGCGTTTTTTTGATGCCTTCTTGTTCAAATCCCACTTCTGTAATGATTCCAGAAAACCGCAAAAAAGAATTAGCAGCTATTATACGAAAGCATAATTTGATTTTAATTGAAGATGATATTCATGCTTTTCTGACAGCTGGTATTATAGAGAATTATGGTCAGCCTATGTTTCAGCTTCTCCCAGAACAAACTGTCTATATCTGCAGTACCTCCAAGTCAATCTGTTCAGGGCTCCGAGTGGCTTATATTGTGTTTTGCGATGCTTTTAAAGAAAAGATTATCAAGGCAATTTTTAATATTAATGTTAAGACATCTTCATTGGATGCTGAAATAATAACCGAACTTATTTTATCAGGAAAAGCAAATGCAATTGTTGAGGAAAAAAGACAGCTAGCTCAATCTGCAAACCATTTATTTACAGAGTTTTTCCCACGGCCTCTCCACACTGGCCATCCACTAAGCTTCTATAGATGGATTCCGATATCGGACAATGTAAATGCATCACGAATGGAGAGTTACTTTCTGAACAAAGGAATTCGTGTTTTTCACTCTGATCGCTTTTTAAGTGGGGCCAGTACAAAGGACAATTTTTTGAGAATAGCACTTGCGTCTACAAATTCTATGGAGGAATTACAAAGAGGATTAAAGATTTTGAAAGAAAATCTAGGTAAAAATACTGACGTTTAAACACGGCCAGAGAACTCGATCATTTCGATACAACCGCGCTAAACGTTTCAAGCTGTAATCGGGTCGCTTTGTTCTCAATAGCTAAGTCAAATGCATACTGCATCAGCTTCCGACCTACACCCTTATTTCTATGTAATGGCGATGCATATAACGCATCTATTCGAAGTACGGGATACCCTTTGGATATTGAAAAGCTCCATGAAAGTACAATAAATCCCACGTACATAGGTACAAGGGACTCATTCAAAGATAGAATATCTATATTCATACACAACGCCCTCCGTACAAAAATTTCATTCCTCAATTATATTCACTAATTTCAATATTCTGCCCATTAAGGGAGTAAAGGCTGCCATTCACGTGGCAGCCTTTACGAATGTCTATTGAGCTCTCGTTCTTCGTTAGTGCAACAATTTGCACAATGGCTTGTTACATAAATAGTTGCCAGCGATGTGCTCTCCCGCAGTAGTTAGTTGCACTGCACAATCCCTAGTTCAAATAAATGATACAGCTTTCTTAATATACTCGTAGAGCTCGCCATCAATTCCATGTTGTACTGCGTCTTCTGGATTCTCACTGTAATACTGTTCTGCCGATTGTATAAACTCAGCATCTGCAGGAGCAAAGGAGTCTACTTCTTGCTTCCAACGTTCCGCTAAAGAAGCGACTTCAGAATCATCCGGAAGTTTGCCCATATTTTTATATTTACGGAATTCAGCAATGAGTCGCTGCCCTTCTGCATAACTTTTCTCCAGCTCATTCTCGCCTAATGATTTGAACAGATTTTTTATTTCTTCTGCTTGCCCCGGCTTAAAATGCGGGCTCTGAATGATCCTCATCATTTGCATTGCCATCATAAACCGCTCGCTTGATACCGATTGCCCTGAATCTAACAGTTCAAATATATCATGCAAACGAACACGTAACTCTACCAGTATGCTTATTTGCTCGTTTAATCGGGAAAGCTGCATCTTCAGCATATCTGTCAGATTATAATCAGGGTTATTAATCATTACTTTGACTTCCTCTAGAGCAAATCCCAGCTGCTTAAGCGATATAATTTGATGCAACCTAGTAACATCAGCATCTGTATATAGGCGGTGCCCGGATTCGGTAACCCGGGATGGTGAGAACAATCCGATCTGATCATAATGATGCAGGCTTCGTACGGTTAGACCTGTTCGTTTTGCGATTTCTCCTATCTTCCAACTCCGCTTCTCCATACAGATTCCTCCAATAACTTTAACTGCGTTGTATCCCATGTACGCATTATTCTTAATAAAAAAAACGCCTTGAACCTGACGTAACGTCAGGATTTATACTATAAAGTACCCTAGTAAAAACATTAACATAAGAAATCATGGAGAGGATTTTGATTCAATTGGATAATTACTTAATTAAAACATTAGCCTATAATAAACAAGCCCGCATCCTATTTGTGGAAAATACTGATTTGATCAGAGCTGTTTGCAATCATGATCATATGAATAAACTCCTTAAAACCGCACTTGGCAAAACCGTATCCATTGCAAGTATGCTCACAGGAATTCTAAAGGGCACTCAACGGATAAGTCTAAAAGTAAAAACTAGCAATCATAATTATAAAATCTTTGCAGATGTCGATTCTAAGGGAAACGTACGCGGTTATATTAGTGATGAATTATTAAACGCGCCTTCAGACTATTTGAACAATTTATCGATCGAACAGTTGATAGGTGCTAGAGGATGTATTCAGGTCACGACCGATATAGGAATGAACAACGTATTTACAGGGATCACAGATATGCCATACGGAAATATTGTTGATGATATGTCACATTATTTTAAACAAAGCGAACAGACTCCTTCATGGTTTTCAGTACACATAGTTTTCAATGAAAAAAATGAGATTGTGTTAAGCAGGGGAGTCATGGCCCAACTGCTTCCGGGCGCTCCGGTTCGTCTTATTCATAGAATAAGAAACGTAATATCAGATCATCAATCGTACTTGGTAGATCCAGAGAACAGCAAGACATTTAAAGGACTTCCTTACTCGATATTTGATGACATCGACATTGTAGGCATTGAGCCCGTACGTTTGTTTTGTGGATGCTCTAAAGAGATCCTTTATCCCATGTTATATGCCTTGGACAAGGAAGAACTGGCGAATGCCTATGAAAATAACAGTCTATTGGAGATTGTGTGCAATGTATGTGGAAAAAAACATACCTTTGATTCAAGTGAGATTGAGAGCCTTATTTAAACAAAGGTCAGCATTTAAGTGAACGCAGCCTGCGCTCCCCAACAGATTTATCTCCTCTTAATGACAGAGATTTCTAGGATAATCTGTGATTTTTTCTCAACGGATGCATTATTCCACTAAACTGCCCTTTAGCAGAATAGGCTGCCGGATTTATTGGCGGCAGCCCATCTGTGTTGTTTGTTAATTATCGATCTGTTAGTTTAATGTTTAGAGTCGCTTGTTTTATAAACGTACCATACTGCTTTCACCTGAAAATAGTGCTAATTCTTTTGTAACTGTTTCTTTCATCTTAGTCGCACAGTTCTCACTACAAAGTGCAAAGATCCCATCCTGTCCATTTCTTTTTGCTTCTGAATCATCGGCCACAACTATTAAAGGAACACTTGTTTTTCTAGTTTCTAAATATAATGAAATTATTCTTCCATCTTTCTCGTCAAAATCAACTCCTGAAGCAAACTTGACATTTAGACCGTAACAGGGCTTATCTTCTTTGATTTTCTTCATACACCATGAGCATCTTAGCATCACTAATGCCTCCTAATTCTTTAAAGACTTTTCATCCTTTTATTACTATCGTTCTCCGTTAGTTCAACAATTTTGTGTTGAGCATAGTATTGTATCCCGTTACCGAACAACAATGACCTGAGACGATTTGCCATGTCCCGATACGATTCTGCCAAACACGAGTGTACCAAAACTCGCCTTCAAATGGAGTCCCGAAAATACCGCTTAGATTGACTCTAGTAATGGTTACGGCTACCCTATCCACAAGTCTAATTCTTTGATCCAAAATATCAATTCCAGTCATTTTCAAGTTTCCTGAACGATGGGATTCAATATCCATTTCTTTTGATAAAACTTGTCCTAAATGATTTACAAAGATAAGATCGTCAGAAATCAGTTCATCTAAAAGTTCCACATCACTGGATAGCATTGCTGTCCGAAGTCGTTCTTCACAAGCAATGATAAAGGTTTCATCCACAAAAATACCTCCTTTTGGGTCTTCTCTCCAACTTATGTATTGCTCTAAATTTGTTACGTTTGTTCGTACCTATATAGATCAACATACCATAAATTTGGTTATTTTTGGAACGTAATACAAAAAATCCATAGCTTCTACCATAACCCAGATTCTGATACTGTTTATCAATCATAAAGCGCATTATGCAATAATTGTTATTAGCGAATTTCGGAAGCTCTTAACCAGTAATGCCATAAACAACATAACAAAACCTACCGGCTGCTCATCCGCGTAAATGGCAAACGGTAATGGGTGTCCCCCATTTGTTGCAAGGACATAACAAGAAGCGACGCTAGACAGATTAGACGCTACGAAGCGGCGTTGTTCTTCTGAAACTTCCAAGTTAAATATGGAGACTTTGATACGGAAGTTACGCAAATCTCCCGTTACTTCAAGGAACGAAAAAAGGAGCCGCGGCTAAGCGAGCTCCTTAATGGAATTTCAATGCATCGAATTCATCGTCGCATGCTTAACGATGACGCGGCGGATGAAGAACGCCACGGCTAGCCCAATGAGTGTAACAATCATCGCGAACATGAACACGTTCTGGGAACCGAACATCATGGCTTTAGCCATCTCGACCGGTTCACTCGGCAACGGAGAGCTGATCAAATATTTCTCCATGCCACTCGTAAGGATGCTGATTGCGATTGCCGTGCCGATCGCACCTGCGACCTGTTGCAGCGTATTCATGACTGCCGTTCCATGTGGATAAAGTTCCGGCGGCAGTTGGTTAAGCCCGTTCGTCTGCGCCGGCATCCATACCATGGAGATACCAATCATAAGACCAATATGCAAGGTCACGATAAAGGCTACAGAAGATGCAACTGATATACTGGAAAAAAACCATAACATCACCGCTACGATGACAAGGCCGGGGATTACGAGCCACTTAGGCCCATACTTATCGAACAAGCGTCCCATACGTGGCGACAAGATACCATTCAAAGCACTGCCCGGCAGCAGCATGAGCCCAGTAGCGAACGCGGATAGTTTCATCCCGTTCTGCAGATACATCGGCAAAATAATCATACTTGATAAGATGATCATCATACACGACAGCACAAGAAGCAGCCCCACGATAAACATAGGGTACTTGAAGACGCGCAAGTTCATCATCGGCTCACGCATTAACATCTGGCGCAGCGTGAACAATACAAGCGCGATAAGGCCGATTACGATCGATGAGAGCACGATCACGCTAGTCCAGCCTCCCTCCCCTTCGCCCGCCTTACTGAAACCAAAGACTACGCCGCCGAAGCCTATTGATGACAAAATAATGGATAATGGATCAATGCGCGGTCTCGTGACCTCGGTGACGTTTTCCAGGTATTTTAATCCTATCAACAGCCCTATGACCAAAAATGGAAGAGACAACCAGAAAATGTAGTGCCATGATAAATATTCGATTAAAAGACCCGCCACAGTAGGGCCAGTCGCCGGTGCAAACATGATGACTAGACCAACGAAGCCCATCGCTGCCCCGCGCTTCTCCGGAGGGTAAACTACGAGAATCGTATTAAACATGAGCGGAATCAATAAACCCATGCCGGCTGCCTGCAGAACGCGAGCGACCATCAGCATTTCGAAATTGAGCGCAAGCGCAGCAATCAATGTCCCAACGATCGAGCTTACAAGCGAAACAATGAAAAGCTGCCTAGTTGTCATCCATTGTAGCAGTAAACCTGTCATCGGCATCAGAATACCGAGAGTCAGCAAAAAACCTGTCGTTAACCACTGTGCAGTCGCAGCCGAAATCTGGAACACGTCCATTAAATTACTAATTGCTATGTTGAGCGCCGTCTCGCTGAACATGCCAACGAAGCCGCAAATGAGCAGAGACGCCATTATAGCCCGTGTATTATATTGCTTCATATGATTTTCACTTCCCTCTCCTGAAAACTATTTTGAATAGTTCTCTATCTATTCGGTTCCGCTATAAAATACAACAGAGTGTGCACTTATACAAGTCCAAAAACAAATTAAACAATTTTCTACCTTTCAGTCTCTCAAATACTATGACATTTGCAAACTCAAATTCTATGACAATATATCCTCTTCAAACCTGTGACAAATTATTGTGATGTTTCATAAATAAAGGAAGTCATCCAACGTGAGATCGTACCAAATACTACTATAATTCGGAATTCCCCTCATTCTGAAAAGAAGAAAGAGCCTCTCCCGATTCACATGGAGAAGCCCTTTCTGCATACCTTTTATATAGTATTCCTAAGTTGCATTAACGGGTCTCGGAGTTACAATGAATTCCGGTTCTTCTTCTGCCTGACTTACACGTTTAATGAAGAAGGAAAGCAGCAAGCCAACAACTCCGATGCCAATAATAACAAGATAAGAATCATTAATTCCCTGAATAGACGCCTCTTTTATAAGTTCTTTGGAAGCATTCGCCGTTCCATTTGCCGTCATCAGGTCTACGAGATGAGATTTGGTTCTGGTCGTCATAACCGTGACTAGCAATGCTGTACCTACGCCGCCTGCCACTTGCTTGATGGTATTGGAAATAGCGGTACCATGCGCATTCAGTCTTGAAGGTAATTGATTGAGGCCCGCCGTGGTGATTGGCATTAAGAAAAGCGCCATACCGAAGCGTCGTCCTGTGGACATGAGGACTAAATAAGTATAACTTGTTGAATCCGTCAAATTGATGAATCCAAGTGTGGTTACAATGGTAATTGCCATACCGATAATGGACAACCATTTCGCTCCGAACTTATCGAACAGTTTTCCAGCCACTGGCATCATGAACCCCATTAGGAGTGCACCTGGGAGCATAAGTATTCCGGACTCCAACGGAGTATATCCACGAGCATTCTGCAAATACAAGGGAAGCAACATCATATCGGCATACATGACCATCGTAACCGCAATGTTGATTAACGTTGTCAGGGTAAACATGTTGTGTTTGAAAGCCCTAAGATCTAGAAGTGGGCTTTCGATAACCAGTTGTCGCCATGTAAACAATATTAAGGCCACTACACCTACAATAATAGACAGGACAACCTCCGTACTTGACCATCCCTTGCCACCAGCACTACTGAAGCCGTAAAGAAGGAAACCGAATCCGATTGTTGAGAGAACCGCACCCCACGTATCAATTTTGGGATAGGAACGTTCGGAGACATTTTTCAGATATACAAAAGCAATCGCAATAACGATGACAGCAAATGGAATGATGCCATAGAAAAGAGTACGCCAAGAATAATGCTCCAAAATATAGCCAGCTATAGCAGGACCGACAGCAGGGGCAAAAATGATAGACAACCCAACCATTCCCATAGCAGCTCCGCGCTTGTCAGGCGGATAAATTGTCAGGATGACATTCATAAGAAGCGGCATTAAAATCCCAGCCCCGGCTGCTTGAATCAGACGGCCAGCCAACAAAACTTCAAAGCCAGGCGCCACAGCTGAAACAATGGTACCAATGAGGAAAATAATCATGGATGCTTGAAACAGCTCACGCGTCGTAAATCGTTGCATGAGGAACGCTGTTATCGGAATTAAAACGCCGTTAACCAACATATAGCCAGTGGTCAGCCATTGGCCTGTCGAAGCGGCAATATCAAATTCGACCATAAGCTCCGGTAAAGCAACACTCATAATCGTCTGATTCAGAACGGCAATGAATGCCCCCAGAATCATAACAAATAAAAGTGGACCTTTCTTAATAGAACTACTATCAAATGCTGCAATTTTACTCATTTCATTTATTCCTTTCAAATTCAATTTCAAACTAATTTACAAAGTGTTGCATAATAAACTCAATGTAAATAGTATTATAGTCATCTATCCTTATGTTCACAAGCAACAGATTTTTTGTAAATGTTTATTAGATGACAATTTCAAAAGATTTGTCGTCTATCTATAACATAATCCACAAATCTTGCAGAATTTGTCGTATCGAGATATTAACGGTACCTGACAAACTAAATTAAACAAGGAGCAGCTGTCTTAGACAAACTGCTCCTTGTTTCGTATAGAATATCGACATTACTTTTTATTTGGGTATTGAGACAGCAGTAAAAAAAATTGTTTGGTCAGAAAATGCGGCGTATACGGCATGTCGTTTCGAAGCCAGGAAATAATCGTTCCGATTAAGGCTGAAGAAGCGTACCATATCGCAATGTCCTTCTGAATACCTGCTACAGTAAAGAAGGGGTCGCTCCCAAATTTCTCTACCCTTTCGGTAATCAATCCCGTCAGTAGTTTTAATAGACGGTCCGTAAAGATCGGAGTTCGTTTCGTCGCGAGAACGACTTTATAAAATTTTGCATGTTCGGCAATATACTCGAGCAAATTGAGCATAATCGGCCAACCCTTTTCTTCTGGGCAGATCTGTGTCGCCGGCGAATTATTGAAAATCTGCTTGATGTCCTCGACCATATCATCCGCCATCTTTTCAAGCAAATCCGGAATGTCTCGATAGTGCAGATAGAAAGTAACGCGATTGATGGTGGCACGCTCGGCGATGCGATTTACTGATATTTTTTCGATATCTATCTCCTGAATTAATTCAACAAAGGCATCTCGAATCAATTGGCGCGTGCGAAGTATGCGGGGATCTGTGCGAGGTTTTGTATTCCCCATCATATCCTCTTCCTTTCCTTATTATATAGTAAGCTACAATTTCCGGGTTTACGTAGAACATCTTCAAGTTAAACTACAAAAAAACGAATTACTTGTATAGTACTCTTCCTTCAATAAGCGTCGCTTGTAAACCCAATAATTTTGAATATAATCTAAATTATACATCGTTAATTATACAACAAATTGTAAATTAAAGCTCAGCACCACGGAGTATGAGATTTCCGGCTTTGACCTGTTGGAGAAGGCAAACGAAGCGAAGCTTCATCTCACCGGGCTGCTGTATGAGGACTTGTACAAGGATGAAAAGGCGATTGTTGAAACCGGGGACGAATCACCTCTTAATCCAATTCAAGGCCGGGGAACGTATCCTGTTACAGCGAGATTGGCAAGTCACCGCGCCGGGAAATTAAGCCCCTCCATACAAAAAAGGCTGCTCGTTGATGAAACGAACCAGCCTTTTTTCGGTTTCGACCACATGTAGTTACCAGATAACCCTAGTGAAGAACCAGCATGCTTCATAATAAAGAGGTGTTATCGGGGCTAATAAGCATCACAGTACCGATCTCGGGTTTGAGCAATGCAACCCGTCTCAGAGTACTCCGGACCGTTTCCATTTGAAGAATTAACTCGTTCATGGACATTTTCTTACTATCTCTTAGCCTTGTGATAAAATCTTTGTCTACCAATACTGATTTGGTTATTTTGTCGTATTCTTGCATAAGTTGATCCAAGGAATTCTCAATTTGGGAGGTGTATAGAGTCGCAAACTCTTGGGAAGAATCCTCGAGCCCCGCAACGGATTGGGTGTAGATATATGTACTCACAACAAGAACTGGAATCACGCAACCTAATAAATACCCCCCATCAGCTTACTCTGGAGCTTCATATTTCTTATCGATGAGATTATTCTTCTTATCCAGTTGTTCTGCTTCATATGCGGCACTTCCTCGGCTATATGGTCATGATGAGGTGGTTACCACGGCACATCCCTACCTCCTTTGAGATAATCTTCCGGCACGTCGAACAGTTCGAATTTGTGTCGACTAAAGAAAAATGACTCCGGTTTTCCGAAGTCAATTAGGCGTCATGATATCCATGGATATCATGGATCATCGCTGTTGTAAGTATCATAATACGTATTTTAGTAATGTAAGAAGTCTTATAAACTCTCCAGTAATAGGATATGTCTCTTTAGTTTACTTGCTCTGCATAGCAAGCCAATCCATCAGAGATACTTCCTTCCCCTCCACCACGACCGGCTTCCCGTCATAATCCAGGTGACAGTCATCGTTCAGGGCATATATCCAGGAGAAATGCCCTATATAGTTAAACGGCTCTCCCTTTTCATCCGCAAACAAGCCATGGATGTCCACAACCTTATCAAAGAACGAGAAATGCACATTCTTCGCACCGGCCTTAATTAAGCGCTTATAAGTCGGTATTACAGTTTCCTCCGGTTTTACAATCAAATCATCCTTGGAATGGGTAAACCAAATCGCCGCATGCTTAATCGCCTCGATATCAGCATCACTGATGACGTCATTGAAAAGCGCTTCGCAAACAGGATATGCAGCAGCGAAGAAATCCGGATAATCCAGCACCATACGCATGGTCATAAATCCCCCATTGGAGCAGCCGCCGATATAGATCCGGTTAGTGTCGATTGCCGCATCATTCCTGGTAATGAACTCATCAATCAGAGCCTTCAAGGCCTCCCCATACTTGGACTTACCTGTCCTGCCGTACTGTCCGCTGCCGTCGTTCATCCAGAAGGTCGGTGTCTGCGGTACCAACATGTAAGCTCCGCCAAACTTGGCTTGGATTGCATCGCTGGCCAGATTCACCACCTTGTTGCCCGTATAAGCGATGGTCGGATCCTGTCCGCCCTCTCCAGCTCCGTGCAACCAGATGATGAGTGGCCGCCTGCCGTTTCCAGTCTGCGGCACGAAGTAGCCATATTTTAGCGGCTCCTCTTCATAGGAGGAAATGCCGTGCAGGAACTTCTCCGCCTGTTTCATGGTATTGCCTGCACACAGGTCGAATACCAATCCCGTCAGCCTCTCTTCCTCCGCCGGAATTTCCGCAATCTGAGTAATCCGATAATCGCTGAAGATAAACTCGTTGAAGTCGTTCGGACAGGCAATTGCAGCGGATAAGGAATCGAGCGGTCCATACTTCATTTCCAGTGTCACGAATTCCCCTTCCTCTCTCCGTACACCATGGTGGCAGGAAGGATAAGCAGCTTCCACCACGCAGTAGCCCTTGCTTAACTCCTTTTCCGTCTTCTCTAACCAGTTCCTCGAAAGCTTCAGGATCTCACCCTTCTTGTCCTTCCGCTCGACATATACACTAAAGCATTCCGGCTTCACCTCTTTCGCCTTCACGTTCACCGATATGGGCGGCACCAGTTTAGTAACGTAAGGACCATGATCCGTTATCTCGATAATTGCGTAGTAACTTCTTCCCATAGCAAAATCCTCCTTTTTCTCAGATGAAATGTTTGACTCCCGCCAGAAATTGTCTTGTGCGGAAACATAGCGGGTCCGGGATTCCAATCCGTACCCTTTCAAAGATGAGAGCGTGTGCATCAGACTAAGAGCGCCCGCTCTACAAGACCGGAGATCCAAAATCGTTCTATTCGACGACCTGGATTAGATAAGCCTCCTGCCGCTTCACCCCCTTGTTTTCATTCTACCGGAAACATATGGAGGCTCACATTCAATATGACGACCTTTTTTTTTCGTTTTTGCGACCATTTGATGTAACTATCAATGCAGTATCGCCCCCATGCCGAACATCGGGCCGACCGCTGCGCTATCAAAAAGACTGACATTTTCACGAATTTGAACCGTACATTTTGATCTGCCATGGATTCATTTTTCCATAAATTTGGTTTCTTAAAAAAAGAGGCAATCATCCCAGTAACCTTGCTGATTCATAAAAAATGACTAGGATCCTAGGGACCTTAGTCATTTATTGTTCCATTTTTTCATACCGAGTGAAGGATTACAATTTTAAAAACCACTCCCTCATTTAGTACCGGTATTGTGACTTTCAATCAAAACTTCAGAAAACTAATGAAAAGCAAAAAAAAGCCCGTAGCATCAAGGCACGAGCCTGCGACATTTATGTTCAAATTCAACGTACATTTTATCTTCAAATCAGCGACATTTTTAATTACA
>NZ_WHOC01000174.1:0-714 GCF_013141785.1 Paenibacillus germinis | reverse complement strand
CTAGTTGGGTATTTTTTTTGCCGGCTCTTTTGCGCGGAAATAAGGCCCGTTGGTCAAGTGGTTAAGACACCTCCCTTTCACGGAGGTAACAGGGGTTCGAGTCCCCTACGGGTCATTATCATGAACGCTTAGCTCAGCTGGGAGAGCACTACCTTGACAGGGTAGGGGTCGGCGGTTCGATCCCGTCAGCGTTCACCATATCATGTACATTTTGGAGCTGTGGTGTAGTGGCCTAACATGCCTGCCTGTCACGCAGGAGACCGCGGGTTCGAATCCCGTCAGCTCCGCCATTTTTACAAATCAAGCATGGCTCGGTAGCTCAGTCGGTAGAGCAGAGGACTGAAAATCCTCGTGTCGGCGGTTCGATTCCGTCCCGAGCCACCACTTCACCCCAAAAAGTGAAGTAGTGTCTAAGGTGTAGTTTCCGATTACTTTTCGGGGACCCCATAACTAAATAAGCCGTTGTAGCTCAACTGGTAGAGCAACTGACTTGTAATCAGTAGGTTGGGGGTTCAAGTCCTCTCGACGGCACCAGAATAGCCAAAAAGTGAAGCGAAGCGTTGTAGTAACGCCGATTACTTTTCGGCCCAGCAAGACTTAATTATATGGCGGTCGTGGCGAAGGGGTTAACGCACTGGTTTGTGGATCCAGCATTCGCGGGTTCAAGTCCCGTCGTCCGCCCATTATTTTTCAATCAAGAACTCATGTCTTACA
>NZ_WHOC01000173.1:0-5809 GCF_013141785.1 Paenibacillus germinis | reverse complement strand
ATGCCGTGGGGGAACCGTGCTGTGCTGTTTCGCGATCCCGACGGTAACCTGGTTAACCTCTTCGCGCCGGTGACCGAGGAAGCGATCAAACGGTTCAACGGTAGGCGTTGACGGACAGTTGAAGTGAGTGAGGGGAATTTCGTAATTAGTAATTTTACTGACCGCTTCATAGAAAGAGACCATAGCAACGAGCTATGGTCTCTTCATTTTATCTAGGTTCTTCATTATTTATTGAGAAATGGATCTATTTCGCGACCCTCGCTGATGCTGGCAGCCTATTTGTAATTGTGCTATCGTTCACCGAGGGAGCTTAATCAATCGTCGTAGTCACTATTGAGCTTTTATTCTCCGCTTATTGGACAGTATTACATAGCCTAATGAAACAAGGAACTCCAAGCGACCTTCGCGGTAGATTCCAACCGCAATTAAAAGCGTTCATTAATTTTGATCAACAATTCCTTTAAGGTTTGCTTCTCTTCTTCGGAAAGGACTTGAACGATTTCGTCCTCCACCTTTTGGAAGGAGTCATTAAAGTCTTCAATCAATTCAACGGCCTTTGGTAAAACATAAATGTTTTTTTGCCGTTCATTATTGGCTGGGATTTTCCGCTCGATGAATCCTCTTTGCTCAAGACCTTGAAGCATACTTGTAATGCTAGCCCCGCTCAGATGAAACCGATCGGCAAGATCCCTCTGAATTAATTCAGTTTCTTGGTTCTCGTAGATATGGCCAATTATTTTTCCTTGTTGAGCGTTTAACCCTAACTCTTTTATGCTCTCGTCCGCTTTTTTCTTTAACTTAAGGCCAATAATCTGAAACAAATCCAGATAAGGCGTATCCTTGCGAGGCTTCATGATCGTACCTCCCCATATTGTTAGAAAGCTAACTGTAAGCAAATAAACTATACAGAGATCCAGCTTTCATGTCAAATGAATATTAGTTTATTGACAGTTAGTCATCTAACAGTTATACTCCGAAGTGATTTAGTAACAACTCCAAGGAGGAATAACAAAATGAAGAATGCAGTCCAAAGCTCTCCTGTAGAAAAAGTTACGGCTATTACGAATGCGCGTATTTTCGATGGTGAAAAAGTGATCGAGTCAAGGAGTATTGTCATCAAAGGGGAAACCATTATTGCGGTGGGTGGCGACATTCCGGCGAATGCAACAATCATCAATGCTGAGGATGCAACATTATTGCCCGGCTTGATTGATGCGCATGTCCACACTTCCATCGGTGGATTACGAGATGCATTAAATTTCGGCGTGACGACAGAACTCGAAATGAACGGTGATTTTACGGAAAGAGGACGCGCGATCCAATTGAAAAATATGGATGACGTCGCCGATGTCCGTTCTGCAGGCACGGCAGTCACCGCTCCGGGTGGTCACCCGGATGAATTGCTGCCAGATGGGGATGAGATTCCAGAATTCGTATTAAAGGAATTGGAGAAGTTATCGAAGGAAGACCGGGAAGCTATGCTAGCCGCTTAC
Source organism: Paenibacillus germinis (assembly GCF_013141785.1). Classification (NCBI taxonomy): domain Bacteria; kingdom Bacillati; phylum Bacillota; class Bacilli; order Caryophanales; family Paenibacillaceae; genus Paenibacillus; species Paenibacillus germinis. Next base: position 4,316 of record NZ_WHOC01000173.1, on the reverse strand, counting down.
GCCCACGATCACGAAGAAGTGCCGCAAGTAACGACGGTGGAAGAAGCGATTAAACATGTGCATACCCAGGTGGAGAATGGTGCCGACTATATAAAAATCATGATTGAAGAAGGAACAGTCATGGGTGCCCCTGGCCTGCCTGTTTTAAGCGACGAGATTCTAAAAGTAGCTGTGGAAGAAGCCCATAAGTTCGATAAAGTCGTCATCGCCCACGTCTTGACTGCTCATTCTTCGCAAACCGCCATCGATCTTGGAGTGGACGGATTGGGCCACCTGTTTATCGACAGGCCCGAGTATACGTCGGAGTTAGTGCAATCCATCGTCGATTCTGGCGCGTTTGTTACACCGTGCTTGGTGTTGAACTCATCCATTCTTGGGAACCCAGCATCGGAATTGGCGAATGACCCTCGTGTTCATTCCAAATTAAGTCCGGAATGGATCGATATTTTGAACTCTAGCTTCAATACTTTCCCGCAAGGCAAAATGGAAAATAGCTTTAAAAATGTGATGGATCTTCACAGTGCCGGTGTGGATATTCTGGTCGGGACGGATGTCGCCCCCGTTCCCGTTCCGAATCTTGGCGGCCTTGCTCATGGAGCCAGCGTACATCATGAATTGCAATTGCTGGTTACGGCCGGGTTCACTCCGATAGAAGCGCTTCAGTCGGCTACCTCGAAACCTGCCCGTCGGTTCGGTCTTAATGATCGTGGGCGTATTGCTGAAGGTGCGCGCGCTGACCTTGTACTGGTCAATGGCGATCCGACAACCAATATCTCGGATACCCTATCCATTAAAGCCGTATGGTTCAAAGGTGCGCAAAAACTAAGTTAATTATTTCTACTATTGTAATAATATGTTGCATGTAGTCAAAAACACTTTTGTGGCAGGGCACTCTACTTCGAGGAGTGCCCTGCTGTTCATCTTTGTAATTAAACTGCCCGTTAACGAAGTAATCACTATTTCTTACCAAACATGTTTTTAACACAATCATTATTTAGTTTTAATCTTCGATTAATAAATCATGGTTATTATATAAACAGACCCCCTTTAATATAAGGAAAATCGGACTTACAACCTTAAAACGGTGTAGGTCTGATTTTCGTTTTTAGTTAATTTAATGCTTAACGCGTACCCGTTAGATGAGCAAAGGACCACCTAACGGCGGCCCTTATTTGTATTGAACTATAGTTTCCCGTTAGGTTAACGCCAGCGCCCAGTCTACAACTTTATTATCACAGTTCTTTATTGTTCAGTACTTCATTTTATCGAACACCAACAAATCTTTTGCATTTCTCCACCCCATGAGTTACTATTTTTATATCGACAAATATGCAGGTCTATATATGGAGGTTAACACGCTATGTGCCCCCGTACCAAAGAACAAAATGAGCTCATACGCATACAGCGCAGAGAACAGATCCTGGACGTCGCCGCGCGCTCCTACTTTCGCACGGGCGGCAGCTTTGATATTCGCGACGTCGCCCGCGAGGCAGGGCTTGGTTACGGCACAGTATACCATTATTACCCCAACCGGCATTTATTAATAGAAGATGTGTTAGGAAGCGGCTTCGAGCGATGCGAGCAAGTTATCGCAAAATGGGCGAACATCAGCGGCAGACCCCCGGATGACTGGCAGTTGTTGACGTATTGTAAAGCGCTGCTCCGGCTGTGGCAGTCGGACGCCCGCGCATATCTCGTCTACAAAATGGCGGCGGAACATTATGCAGGCTTGCCTGAAAGGGATCGACACCACGCCAAAAGAAAATTTATAGAACGGCTGTACATTCCACTCCAATCGATCGCCAAGTGCGAAGACGACAGCGTCGACCATATGCTTGCCGTACTGGTCGGTTGCTGTGGGCTGCACTACTATGCGGGCAATTCCGACCTGGACGTCGATCGAATCGCCCGACTCGCTATGCAAGCTATTACGAAGGAGTCCTGATACGAACATGGTCATTTTAAAAAGCAAGCATGAAATTGAGGCTATCCGCAAGGCATGCCAAGTGGTGGCTGAATGCCATCGTACAATCGCACCGCTTATCAAACCGGGTATTACCACCAACGAGATTGAGCGCATATTCGAGGACATTATGTTGAAGCACGGCGCAAAGCCATACCAGAAAGGCTATAAGGGATATCAATATGCGACCTGTGCCTCCGCCAACGATGTGATCGCACATGGCTTCCCTAGCAATAAGCCACTTGAGGAAGGCGATATCGTGACGATCGACACGGTCGCTGAGCTCGATGGCTGGCTCGGCGATTCGGCCTGGAGTTATGCGGTCGGTCAGATCTCGCCGACGGCCGAGAAGTTGATGCGTGTCACGAAAGAATGTCTTGACCTGGGCATCGAGCAGGCGCAGCCCGGCAATCGACTCGGCGACGTGACGAGCGCGATTCAGCGGCATGCGGAATCACACAGTTTCGGCGTCGTGCGCGACCTTCTCGCCCATGGCATCGGCCGCGACCTGCACGAGGAGCCGACTTATATGCATGTCGGCAAGCCTGGAAAAGGCCTCCGTATCAAGGAAGGTATGGTGTTCACGATTGAGCCCATGATCACCGAAGGCACTTACTTCATGACAATCGATCCGGACGGCTGGACCGCACGGACGATGGACAACAAGCTCGCCGCCCAATACGAGCATACGATCGCCATCACGGCTGAAGGTCCACAAATTTTGACCGCGCAATAGAAAAATTAGAGGTCGACCAACGAAATGGTCGACTTCTTTTTTTCGTATTCGGCATAGCATCTTTCTTTATTCGTTACAGGTGATCATGTAAGCCGAAGCAGGTTCGGGGACAGCGTGTCCATAGATCTGATGAGGCTGCTCGCTTGGACGCGATCATATTCAGTGCGAACAATTCATCTCAGGTGAACCGCGCAACAAATTCGGAAACGCCGAGTGACTGGGACAATAACCCAGTCAGATGACGCAATACTGTTCTCCTGCAGGATACCACGGGCGCAGAGTATCATTAATCGAGCAATTTTTTGTCCTTTATTTCAACTGCGGTCCCATTCCGTTAGCCTGCCCGTTAGTTTAATCTCCCCCGCCCCGGATACGACTAAGGATTTCCTCCTCCCTCTATACACAAAACTAAATAGGCGTTCACCCAATAGAGTGAACGCCTATTTAATTTCAAAATGATGGTAGACAATAAAGTTTTGAAGTGCAAGAAGCCAGCAAATTCAAGGGTTTGCTGGCTTTTTTGTGAAATATAAAATACAAATAAAGTTCTGAAGTGGTTATGTTGAAAAATTAAGCTAAAATACAATTAAGTTTTGAAGTACTTCTTACAAACATATAGATCTCATTCAACTAACGTTACCCGTTAGTTCAATGATCTAATTAGAACAACTTGGCAAGTTTGATATCTTCAAAAGGTGCGTTTTTTTTGATATCAAATACCCGCACGAATTTTACATCGAAGCTTGGAAAAGGAGATAATGCTTCTCTCGCAGCCAATTTCATTTCTATAATTTCTGCTTCATTCATGCCCCATCTTGTTTGACCCAAAGTCAAATGTGGAATGAAGTGATCCAACTCTATATACCTATCAATAAGTTCGGGCGGTGGGGAAACCGCATCTACCAAGTTCTTGTGTAGATTATATATCTCTTTCGATTCAACGCTAAGGAATGTAACCGCTGTTCCGAATGTTGCTGGTTCAGACAAAGTTAACTGGAAGATTGGAAATGAAGAACAAGTTTCTCTTACTTTTTCAAGCCAATTCATATCCTCCGTAAGTCCACTTTGGGCTTTAACAGTAATATGGGGCTCCACAGGATCCCTAAAGCCGTTATCATCCCATCGATTTCGAAATGCCTTAGCCCATTTATTACGAAATACCGAAATTTGTTCTTTGTAATCTTCAGGTGGAACGATTCCTATGAAAAAATGCATTTTTACACACCCCTTTATACTTTTAAACACTTGCATCCATTTACATTAAGTCGAACCAATAATATGCATTTTTCTCGGAGCATTCCTATTCATTTCGATCATCAACTTTCCGAACATTTATGTTTTAGAAAGTATTCCTCAAGTATTTTCCAAATCCTGCTTTAGTGTTAAACTACCCTTTACTTTAATGGACAAAAAAGGAGTTGCCACGAAGCAAGCTCCTTTACTATTGTTCTCTCGTTAGCGCAATGAAATATAGCTCGGATAATCTTCACTGTTTATCGTATGCGTCTCCTAAAGCAATAAAATTGTCGTCTAACCAATAAATTCGTTTCCCTTTATATTGAAAAAGTTGGTCTAACAATTCTGCGAAAGACAACGCAATAATCGGTGTTTCCCCCA
>NZ_WHOC01000172.1:0-5138 GCF_013141785.1 Paenibacillus germinis | reverse complement strand
TCTTCCATAACATGATATTCCAATATAGAATCTTTTTCATTTTTTATAAACGCAAATAATTTTATGTTTGCTGTAAAGTCATCATATTTGGTTACTGGACGGATACTTTGTGGTGCAAACTTTTTTGCAATTCTTAACCATTCATAAAAATGGGAATCCGCTACATTTCCAAACCATGTGGCTGATCATCCAATTCAGCACTCTATCACTAACTTCGTTCGAGGCTATAATATCTAATATTATATCTTTAATTGATTCTTTATTTATGTAAAATGGGAGTTCTAGTGACTTCAAGTTCTTTTTCCGTAGTGGTGCAGTTTCATTATAGAATGGATTAATATTATAGAGGGATTCTCTCCCAAATATATAAGCATAGGCGCTAATGGACATATATCAGGAAAATGTACCTCCCCCTTTCTTTTATATAGCCCTAAGCAAAATGTTCGACATTCAAAACAATCATTTTCTATTTGTCTCTTGTGAAAACTGTGGCTATGTAGAAGTCTACAACCCGAATGTTCTTGAAGGAAAGTCACGCGGTCAATTAGGAACTGTTTTAGATATTCTGTTCGGTTAGCAAGAAAATCCCATTCGTTTGGGCTTTTCTTAGTTTACTTCTTACTTTAATTTTGCACTCCAAGGCATGACAACTTTACCGAAGCCTTCTGCACCTTTAATCTGGTTCTGTTTTGCAAGCCCGACGTTATTGGCGTAGTAATCCAACATACCAAAAACAGTAAAACGATGAAACGCAGCATCGAATGATGGTTCATTTCGAGCAGCAGGTCTTATCGGTCTAAGCGTGACTGATGCTCTTCCCAAACCATGCTCATTTACTGGCGCATCAAATTTAATGAACTCATTAAGTCCATCTGCTACGGTAATCACGGTCACTACACCCATTTTCTTTGATGGAAAGCGCGGATCAATTGGAGTATTGATTTTGAAGCTCCACTCACCTTTACTATCTGTTAGACCATTTGCAGCAATATTGCCATTACGATCAATGACAATTAGACGAGCATCGGGTTGCACGATTCATCAATAAAAGGTTTCTCCTTCGTTCCATATTCATCCACCACAGAAGAAACCTTAAAGCTCATTGTTGCTTCAACCGTATTTATTGCAGGTCTTGCTTCAACCCAATCATGAGCAAATGCTATAAAAACAAACGCAAACATGATACTTCTATAACACCGAATAATCAATTTCATCACCCTCCGGCGTTACAAGCTGAAACAGTATCGCTTCTTTCCGATCATCAAGCATCATATTCACCTTATTCACCGTTACCACTTGTACGCCATTCCTCTGCGGTCTTGCAACAATCACGACTTGATTTCCACTTGTCAGCACTTCTTCGATTTTCGCTTGCATGACAACAACTACAATTTGACCAAGACGTATTATCTGACTTTCGTCTTTTGGCTCTGTTGAACTGTGACCTAATTCTTCTTCTAAGCCAATGTCGTGAACAAAATCGTAATACTCTGATGCGCCAGCAGTAATATCCGTAAACAAACGGTGTTGAGCGTAATACAAGCGAGTCGGCACATAACTCCATCTACCGCCCGAAACGCTGCTATGCCAGTATGATTTATAAACTGGACGCTTCCAATCAGGGTTATCGAGCAATACCTTATACGGAAGCTGATTGCCATTTCTGATTATGTCTTGTGGCATCTTCAATTTTGACGGAAATGCTCGTTGCCCAAACGGTGGATCAGCAATATCTTTTGGTTCATCAATCTCCAGGCGTTTTAAGCGATCAGCTAACTTATTTGCATCTTGCGTTTGTTCTGGTTTAGCCATGACAACCGTAGGTAGTAAAAACAATGTAATGAGCAATAAAGATAGCAACCGCGACAAAAAGATCACCTTCCGTTCCACATATGCTTATACTTTTCCTCCAAATCCAATTATTAACCAACAAAAAAAGACGCTTCATCAGCGTCGTGTAAAACAAAACTAATCTCTTGTTGAAACAGAAAAGCCACGTATATGGCTCTTATAAATATAAGAAAAGCACAACCGCTGGGATACTACCTATTCAACAGAACATGTGAGGGTAACCTTCATGGGGCGTGATTTTGAGCAAAAGAAAAGCACCATCGAATGATGATGCCTAAATTATTGTACCTTAAGAAGTCTATATATCCCCTTTGAAACGAAGTTAATTAAAGAAATTATTTTCCTAATAACATATCCCAATAATTTAAAGATGCAGTCAATAATGATTTCAAATACTAGCCATCCGACGAATCGACCTAATACACCTAGAAAGGTTTCCAATCTACTTCACCAACTTACTTAGGTTCTATTAAAACATGACCTAATTATCACATTATCAGCCTAATCCATGCAATGTGAATTACTGGTTCAAGTTTTAGCTTTCTTCGGTAAATCAAAAAAAGCCGCGCAAACGATGCAGCGGCTTAATCAAACTTCTCTTTTATTGTGCTAACGTTTCTCCGTTAGTGTAATACTCATTTCATCTTTACAGGACAGAATATTTTCATTTCATTCCGTTCATCATTTAATTCTCTTATTGTTTTTTCGTCGTATCTCTCAAAATAATAAGCTGTATCATCATAGGTATATCCGTTTTCATTCAGCCATTTCGTAGTGAAATCATAAGCTGTTACCGTCTGGCTTGCCAATCCCTTATAATGTGTTAATGAGTAAGTGCGAGGAAATAAATGTATATGGACCATTCCATGCGCCAAGTTTTCAAAAGGTTCCACTTCAAAACAACAATAAAAATCTACTGTTCCATTGTTACTTTTGTAATTTGGAGGTGATATGCCATATGTCACATTTGGATTCTTAATGTTTTTTATTTCACTTTGTCTTCTTATCAATTCATCATATGCAATTTTGATTTTATTTTCTAAATTAGACATATTGGCACTCGCCCTTACCCCGACAAATGCTGAGATGTTGTCAGTTTGAACGATTTCAATCTCCATGTAATTCACTCTCCATTTTTGGGCTGCTACGTTTCAGCCCTTGTGATATTTAACTATCAGTTCACCGTAAGTTCAACGGATCATGCTGGTCCAAACATTCAATTCTTAGTTCACTACCCCAAATCTGTTTCCATCAGGATCTTGAAGTGAAAATCCCCGCATTCCGTCGAACTCCTCAATCTCACCAACATCGGCTCCTCGCTGCCGCAGAAGTTTATATGCCGACTCAACATCTTGCGTATGAAAGTTAAAATACTGTCCTACACCATAATCATTTTTCGGAAATGGTTTCTGTACAATGTTGTAGGATCGTACAAGACAAAAAATGATTTTGTTATCATTCATCATTGTCACAGTAGCGTTCGGTTCATCTTTATGCATGATTTCAAACCCTAACACACGTGTATACCATTCAGTTGATCGTTTCAGGTCGCTGACCGGGACAAAAATACCAACACCAAAAAATGGACTTTGACTCATTGAATATTTCCTCCTTTAAATATCAATGTGAACTTAACTAATAAACGACACATTCACCGAAAACCAAACAGATGGTTAAAAAGAATTTTCGGTCACCATAAATTGATTCCCGTCTGGATCTTCTAAATAGAAAGCGATCCTACCATTTACCATCTGTATGTTGCTGATTTTCACCCGCATCTTAGCCAATTCGAGATAACACTTGCATATCGCACTAAGGTCTCTCTTTTTAAAGGCTTTGACGAGGCTATCCAAATCCATTTATGAGGCATACGATTTGGGAGGAACTTCCCTTTCAAAAGGATCTGTACTAGCTACCTCAAATCGACGGGCCAGCTTCTTTAATCTCAGTCGGGCACGCCCCAGAGTCACCTGTACGGTCCCTTCCGCTTGTGATAAGAACTCGGCGGTTTCTTTCGAAGTAAAATCAAAAACATCTAAGGGATTTATAATGCGGATAGGCGGTACACGTTGCTCTGTTAATTACTCTTTCCTAATATGCCTCATTCAGACACAGGCCCGCCAGCCGCATTATGGATACGGTGCTGTAGGAAGTAGCAGACAACCTACTTACTCATCTGCCTCTATATTATCTTCACGTTTTATTTCTTCAATTAAGTTTGCTATTAAGTTGCTTGTTTTGATTAGTTCTGTATCTATCCATAATTTCCCTTGCTTAGTTGTATAGTACTCGATGTTATTACCAAATATATTTTTCCTTTTGACCTTATATTGAACCCATCTTATTGCATGATTTGGATCTGAGATGCCGTAATAAAATACCGGCTTAGTAGCAATTTTCATGAGTTGTCTTATTAGGTCGGGTCTAAAATAACAGATATGTGCAATAATCGAGAAGTAGCCACAAGCCGCTCCATCACAAGAGTAACTGGGCAAGAATCCATCTACATGCGATACAATCTCTTCATCAGTGAATTGAAATGGATTTTTTTCAAATGATTTAAGTATAGTTTGTAGTTCTGGATCTCTTGAAAATTGATTTATCATTTATCCATTTCTCCTATATCGGGATAATACGGCTAATTCCTATAACAATATTTACTATGTTCTCATACTCTATCTATGAATAAGAACATAATCCGACTAAGTAACGGAGTTGAGGTATCTGGACTCCATACCATTAAAATCCCCTTATTTTGAATCTGTTGTTTATAAATCCTTTTATTCAACGATACTTATTATATTCGGTAAGTCTTTATATTTTCCTTTTTTTGTAATTATTCTGCCCGTTACTTCAACAGGCTGCCGTGTAAGTCGGCAACCTGTTGTTATTGAGCTATCGTTCCTCGTTAGCGCAATACCTACATTTCCGTTCGAGCAAATGCCCATGAAAAAAGAAAAAGGACGCCCACAAGCTTGCGGGCGCTCTCCTTTGATTCCGGCGTTCTGACAAAGTATGTTCACCATAAATACCTCGTTCGGTACATCGAATTACTATAGTTCAAAGCCGTGTGGTCTCGCTAGTTCGAAACCGAATTTTAGGTAGTACGACGGGTGCCCAATGAGAAACACAAGCGTGCCGTATGAAGTAACAAGTTATTTTTTCTTCACCGGAATCCAAATCTCCCCAGTAACATATCCTGCCGTTCCATAATACATTTCGAAGCTAGGGCCTTCAACCTGTTCGTATTCCGATGTCGGAAACCATTCGGAATAAATCCGTCCCCA
>NZ_WHOC01000171.1:0-17519 GCF_013141785.1 Paenibacillus germinis | reverse complement strand
TGCGAAAAAGACAAGAACTTACATCCATAAAATAATAAATCCGCGCTGCGCGCGGATCTCTATAGATATATGTTCTTGTCCTCTTACATCTAATGTTGTCCAGCGACATTAAAATAGTCCCTGTGAAAATCAATTTGTATTATAGGAGAGTTTTTATCAATGTTTATCGAATAAGAGTCGCCAAAGTCTTTCTCCCCGACAATGAGTGGTTCAGGTGTATCACTAACTTTGCTTCTGCTAAAATATAACCTCAATACGTTTACTTCAGGCTCTGTAAGACCTAAGAAAAATACATCTTTCAGTTCCAATAAATGATTATATTCCAACTCGTATTCCTCCTCTCTGCAAATCAGTGTTCACACTAAATACTACCATTTTTTTGAGCTAATACTCCACTAACCTGCCCTTTATTTCAACGAGGCTGCCGATAAATGCCAGCAGCCTCGTCTTGGTTTCTTATTGATCAAACGTTATTTTGTAAGTTCAAAACTCAACATCATTCTTTAGTAACTGAACTATTTTAATAAGGCTTTTCTTACTGTATTTATCACATATTAAATAAATGTAAAATCAACCATTTTTCTATACGCTTAAACGGTCCCGAAAGAATCAAGTTCTGTACCACATCAATGTACAAAAGCGATTACATATGTAACTGGGCAAATTGCTGAATATCGATCTTCGACATAATGGACCGCCTGGCTTTCGTATTTTGTAAAAACACTTGCTCCCATTAGGGAGCAAGTGTTCAGGAAATCTTGTTATGATTTCAAATCATTCACAAACTTCAACAAGTAATTCGCAGCTTCTTCGGGAATTTCCTTGCCTTTCTGCGCATGAACTTCGTTGATGAAGGCATCAAACTGCCCATGCCGGAGCTTAGTTCCAAGCGAGTTAACTATACCTTGGCTGCCATTACCGGTGACCCAAGCTTCGATAAGTCGGATCAGGCTATCCACTGTCACCTTGACGGTAACAGTAGTTGCCGCCGTTCCGGAATTGCCGGCAGCATCGGTCGCGTTTGCCGAAACGACATTGTCTCCCACGTTCAACAGATAGGCCGGGCTGCTCAGCAAAGGAGCCGAGCAGGAGCTGTAAACAACGCCGGATACGGCGTCCGTAGCGGTGCAGGTGACCGTTACCGTCTGATCGACGGTATAGGTTCCCCCTCCGCTGATTTGAACAGCCGGCGCGGTTTGATCGATCGAGAAGGTAGTTGTTTGCAGCTGTTCTTCATTTCCCATCATGTCGGTCGATCGGAACGAAACCGTGTGAACGCCATCTTCGTTGAAGACAAGCGCGTTCTGATAGGTCAGCCAAGCGTTTCCGCCATCCAAACTGTAGACGGTCTTCGTCACGCCGGACTTGTCGTCCGTAGCGTTCAGATTTACTTTGACATCGGAGACGTACCAACCGTTCTGCTTCGTCCCTTCCAATGCGGCGACGGTAACCGGAGGTGTGTCATCCGTTATGATGATCGATAAGGTAATATCATCATAGTAAGCGTCAATCAGACTCCATTTGGAGCTGTAAGCCATAATTGCCAAATGAGTGGTTCCTTCCGGTGCCGTTCCTGTAACTTCAACCTGACTCCAGCGATTCGGCGTTTTATCCGAAAAAGGACTGAACTTATAATCCAGCTGTTTATCGTCTTTATCATAGAAATAAAGCAGTAGGGCAGCATCAGCGGGTTGACCGCTATTGATATAAACGCTCATTGACGTTGTATATGTTTCCCCTGGTTTTGCAGCTATGCGATCTGAAAGAAGACCACCAGATACGCCTCTGGAATTGTCCACTACTTTCAGGCTGTGAGATCCAGAATGTTTGAACTCATTGGTTACAACCATCGGGAATCCGCCCTTCAGATAAGGATTCGTCCATCCGGGGATACTGCCGTTCTGGACAGTCTCTTCAAAGCCCCCGTTACGGACTGGGATGTGATGCACAAGTGTTTCCCCTATAGGAATCATCATTAAATTTGCGGCGTCCGTATAATAGATATTTTCATTGCCATTCACATCCTCAGCAATAGTAAAAAAGCTGATTTCTTTACCAGTAGGACTTAGCTGAACGAAATCCATAGTTTTCGGATCGATTACTGTGATGATGTCAGCTAAATCCACGTACAATAAGCCATCTTTTCCCCAATGCGGGTGATAAGGACGCCAAAATCCGTAATTATTCACATTGGGATAAATATCTTTGTAGCCTACAATTTGATACGTATCTGGATTCATCTTAAATACGATGCCGTCCACATTGCCCCATAACAAGCCATCCGGACCGAAGGTCAAGCCTGTGATCATCGGAGGTTGATCCAATTCCGGCAGATCAAGGGTAAATTCAGCAAGTTTTTTTTCCTGTGCGACATCCCAAATGAACATTTTGGCTTTGGTTTCGGTTTTCACAACACCCAAGCCGCCGTATACATTCGTAGAGCCGTAAATGATACCATTGCGATAAGCCAAACCAGTTATGCTTTGGTTATGAACGATATCTGAATATACCTTTTTCCCTCCGGTTACCGGGTCATATATCGTCAAAGCTCCGCCGAGCTTCCCATATCCCGGAATCGTACCTATGAACAGCTTATTATCTGCTGCAATCATGATATATGGCCGGTCTTGATCTGAGCCTATCTGGAAGACCGGCTCGACCGTTGGAACGGCAGTTCCGATTGCACTCCTATATATGTTGGCTCCAGGATAAACTCCGTAATACATATAATCACCTAAACCAACCATACCTTCAGACTGCCCTAAAGTAAAATTCACATTTTTTCCAGTCTTGGGATCATATTGCGCTCCTAATCCTCCGGGATATCCGCTCATATAAAGCTTTCCATCTGGCCCTTGTTCCAAATTGTGAAGCGGATTAGGTGCACCTTTCACCACGGCTGGTAAATCTTTACGCAGGCCATCCTTCACGTTCATAATGATGAGCTTTCCGTTGCTTGTTAAGGTAACAAGCGATTTGCCTGGATAATTAGGATCGTCTGTGAATTCAATCCATTCTGCCCCTCTTAAGGATGACCCAAAGCTGATTGGCGTAGTTTTGGCTTCGAAAGTTGTCATATCCAGCTCAACCAGCTTACGATTGCCAATAATGTATAACTTACCGTCAACAGCGGTTAACTGATTAAAGCCGAATACACCGATGCCGGTTTCTCCGCTAATCGTACTGCCGATTTTTTTATTTAACCATACTTGATTTTCTAAATCGAAAAAGAGAAGATCATTTTTTGTATCATAGGAAAATCTGACCAATAAGGTCCCGTCAACAACAGTCATATCATAAGCAAAAGGTACTTTGTCAGGCGTTACACCTAATAGACCAGGAACATTCTGAGAAATAACCGTCTTTTCACCAGTAGTTACATTCAGCTTTACCACCTGACCTACGGAGCCGATCCCCGCATAGATGAATCCTTTATAGTAGGCCATAGAACGAACATACTCTTGTCCTGTAACCATGCTGCCGTAATCCTTGAACGTTTTTGCTACAGGATCATATTTAAATACCTTTCCGCTTTGAAACGTCCCCCCGTATACATTACCTAAATCATCTGTGGTCATCGACCACAGCGACTTTTCGCCAGGAATCGGTTCACCTAAATTCTGCACCGTTTTGGTAACTGGAGAATAGCTCCACAGCTCTCCATGATTACTTAGTGTTATTCCAGCAATATATACCGTACCGTCCGGTGCGATGGCGTGTCTCCACGATTGCGCTACTCCTGTGAGATTAAAGGAACGTACCAATCTATTATCACGTACATCAACAATATTAAAAACAGCATTACTGGAGGATACCGTGGTGTAAAGCACCTCCCTGCCGTCTTCTTTTCCGAACACCGCATCATTAATTGAAATATTATAAGTAGGGACACCTAAATCAACCGGGTTCCCAAAGCTTTTACCATTCCATGATGCTGCTGACACATTCGAAGTCGAAGTCAAATGTACAACGAGTGACAATATACACATTATTGCAGCTATCCTAGCAATGAGTTTCTTGGTTCCTAAGAATCGTCTCAAAGTTTTTCCTCCTTTATCGTAGAAAACCAGATCCGCCTATGCGGCCCAATGATGAATCTTTAATCTAACAAACGCAGAGACAGAACAGCCAGATCTTGAATATCAACCTTATTATCATTATTCAAGTCATATTTGGCGTTATATGTACCGCCCACTGCCTTTGCTATAATGATCAAATCAATGATATTGATCAATCCATCTTCGTTGACATCGGATAAATCCTTCACAATTTGTATCGACACTTTAAGATCATTGACAGGGGAATCCATCTTGCCGGTTAGATCGGCATCCACCTTCGCCAGATTGGAGAATTTGGATAGGACAACCTCCGTGTTTCCTTCTCCTATAGCCTTAAAGACAATGGAGGTAACGTCTACTTTACCGTCAACTACGTTATCACCTAGATGGGAGATTATGAATTTCACCTGTCCTGGTGTTTGTGTATCGTATTGAAAGAAGACTTCCTTGCCATTCTTAAATGAATCTCCGACCCTTATTTGATCAACTGTAAATTTAGCAGGATCATAATATACTGTCGATGTAACCGCATACAACTGATCAGCATTCTCGACTTGTACCTGTACTGGAAGTAAACTCCCCTTTTCGGTTCTCACCGATGGGACATTCAGCTTGAATGTTCCTGCAGGAAGTACCGTCGTTGGAAATTTTCCAACGATATTAAAATCATCGTAATACGCAGCTGTCATATATAGCAAAGAAACGGATGCGTATACTCTTGCTGTCTTCGCATTAGCTGGCGCCGTCCCTGTAAGATTGACATCTTGCCAGGTCTTCAAGCCTGTAGCGACATGTGAAACCATATCAGATCCAGTTTGTTTACCCTCAGCGTCAAAGAAGCGGAATAAAAAGCTGGTGCGTCCCGTATCGATATACAGCTTAGCGCTCACCGTGTATGACTCATTAGGCAACACAGCAATTGGATCGGTTCCAATCAAGATAGCCTCAGTTGTAGAGGTATCAGTTACCTTCAAGCTCTTCGTTCCGCTAAAAGCTTGCTCACTGCTGATTGAAAACGAGGTGTTGACTGATGGCTGCGAAAGCTGACTCCAGCCCGGAACCGTCCCATTCACGAGCTCCTTCTCAAAACTTCCATTATTTACGTTTAATATAGGCAACGGCGGTTGGCTTGGACCGCTATTATCTCCCGGGGTAACTGGAATCATTTTCAGACGAGTAGATTCGGGGTAGTAAATATGCCCGTCATCACCTAGCGTGAATAATTGGGTATTGATACCCAACGATTGGTGTTCCATCGTGATCGGATTAACAACTGTCAGCTTACCGTTGAGGTCTGTATAGAGCAGTCCATCCGTTCCCCACCGCAGATGGATCGGACGCCACATCCCGTAGCCGGTCACACCGGGGTAAATTTCTTTGCTCTTGACTACAGCTTGCGTTTCTGGATTCACTGCAAATATAGTGCCGTCGGCCGCTGCCCACAATAAACCATCCGATCCAAAAGTAAGTCCGCTGATCATGATCGGAGCTTTTGCAGCGCCAGGCAGAACAGGTGCGAACTCCTTGATTTTTTGGTTTGCAGCCGTATCCCAGATAAACATTTTGGCTGCTGTTGCTGTAGCCTTGCTATCCAGACCGCCAAGAACCGTCGTGGAACCGTAAATCTTCCCATCTTTATGTGCCAAACCGACGATGCTTTGATCTTGAACGACATTGCGGTATACCTTATGCTTGATTTCAGCAGTCGATTCGGAATCATATTCAACTAGCGCCCCTCCCAGCTTACCGTAATCCGGGATCGTGCCCATAAACATCTTGCTGCCTACCGTGATATTGACGTAAGGACGGTCCTGTTCCTCCCCGATTGTGAACAACTTAACCGGATTTCCACTGCCAACTGCTTGGGTGCTGTCCAATTGATAAATCTGGGCATGCGGATAAGTATTGAACAGGATTTTCTCGCCAATATGCCCTATGCTTTCAGCTTGCCCCATGGTAAATACTTTATTTTCCTTGGAGACTGGGTCATAAATGGCTGCAGAACCGCCTGGGTAGCCACTCATATACAGCTTTGCGTCTGGCCCCTTCTCCAATGCGTGAATCGGAATCGGCTGCCCCGCAACGATGGCGGGCCTCTCGATATAAGTTTCGTTCTGAATATTAAACAAGCCTATTGCACCATTAAATAACGTATTTACAAGCGTGGGACCGGGAAGCTCTGCGTTATTGGCGAAGTTCACCCATCCGCCGCCCTTCATGGAAAAGCTTTGCGCCATAGAAGTTATTCTTGTAGTAAATGTGGCTAGATCTAACTCAACCAGCTTGTTAGCACCCGCTGCGTTCATCTTGAAATAGGCCTTTCCGTTCATTGGACGCGATATTCGATTGCCATGGAAATTAGGGAACTGCTCCATTCTCCATTGGTCAAGCTCCATATCGTAAGCGATTAACGTGCTGATCCCGCCACCGCTTAAATGAGCAAATAAATAATGGTCAACTACGTCTAATTGATAGATGAACGGATAATTATTGTACGTGACACCCGTTACAGTTGGTAATGCAATTGATGTCTTCTCTCCTGTGGCCGGATTCAGCTTCATCAGAGCGCCAGACGTTCCTATTCCTGCATAGATAGAGCCATTATGGTAGGCCAACGAACGAACATAACTGTTCGTATTCGACATACGGCCATAATCGCTGAACTGCTTCGTATCCGGGTCAAATTTCCACACGATGGCATTGGGATAGGTTCCACCATAGATACGACCAGCCTCGTCAGTTGTCAACCCATAAATCGCCGTCTCTCCGGCCTTAATAATGCCCAGTGCTTCGATTTCTTTGGTTGTTGTTGAATATCGGTACAAGCGTCCCCCACTCGATGAAATGTATACGAAACCGTTAGGCGCTACAACCATCGACCACGAGTCCTTTCCATCAGGCAGCGGAAGCGTTCGAACTACTTCGTAATGATCCAGATTGATGACATTGAACTGTGCAGGCTCACCGGCCAATGTTGTATACATCACATTATTCCCGTCTTCAATGCCAACAACACTATCATAGATAGCAACTGAGGAAACGGATTGTATCTTGGGTCCTAAGTCGACGGGGTTACCGAACTTCGTGCCAATTGCGGCTTCCGCTTTGGGCAAGAAACATCCAGAAAACAAAACAGTTAATGTAAGCACTAGTGCATATAATTTCTTTGACTTTGCAGGTATCATCGTAAATCTCCCTTCCCTTTTTTCGTTACGGTTCCAACCTTTTCAATAAGTTGAACATCAACACGGCCATGTCTGCACGAGTTGTGTCCTGAACAGGGGCAACGAGATTATTCCCTACGCCGCTAATAAATCCAAGCGTTTTCGCTTGATAAATGGACGACTTTGCCCAATCGCTTATTTGAAGGTCATCGGCAAATGTCTCACTTGAAGCTTCTGGAAGTGCTTCTACCTTTGCATAGGCGCGCATTAGCATGGTTAACATTTGCTCGCGTGTGATTTGCTCGTCAGGAGCGAATTTCTCTCCATCTCCCTGCACGACACCAGCCTTCAGTGCTGCTTCCACATAACCAGTGTACCACCCGCCCTTAGGAACATCCGTAAACACATTGGTATGCGCAGCTTCCTTCCACCGGAATACTTTAGCCAGCATAGTTGTGAACTCTGCACGTGTCATCGACTTGGATGGGACATAATGGATGTCGCCCATCCCCTGCACCACATGTCTTGCAGACAAGACATCGATTGCATGTGCAGCTTCTGCATATGTATCAGATAAGTCCGCATAGTCCTTCGAGAACTCGATCACGGCATATTGACTAAAATGCAAGACATCCATTGTGAAGGTGTTCTGAAGTGAATCATGCCTCCCATCTCTGAGGAACTCCCATTCGCCCTTCTCTTCGTTTAAGTAATACATACCGAGCTTTTCCTTATTCAAGCCTTTCGTTTCATAGGCAATCGTTAAGACCACCTTTTCCTCAAAAGTAGAAATAACCTCCTTCCCATCGGTCCCGATCCTCTCCACCTTTAACTCGTAGACTACGGCTGGGCGATATGTAGCCGAATTCTGTGTCTTATCCTCGGCATCCTTGCGTATGATTGTAGTCAAAATGTCAGAGCTCTTGTCCTTATGAAGCGTCTTTAAAGGAAAGAGCAGTACTGCACCGGAGGACTTCAGCTTGACATCAAGTTTAGCGTCTGCCAATACTTGCAAAGCTTCTGCGGTCAGCAGAAAGGGATGCTGATCTGAATCCTTTAATGTCATCTGTATAAAAGTCTGAACCTCAATATGCAGATCCTTCTTGCTTGCTGCTGATTGAAGCAATAATACCGATTGAATGGAGCTTTTTAAAGTATCTGTATCGATTGTTAAGAGAGTCTGTTGATTTTTTACCGTTGTATGAACAGGGATATCCAGAAAGCGGTTCATACTATGAGTAACCATTTGTTTGATTTCCTCCATTTGTGAGGATGTTAATTGGGTCTCAAGTGCTTCTATCCAGCTTGTCAGTTGCTTTGCTGCTTTGAGAGCATCTAATTGATTAAGAATTTCTTTCAGAGCCTCCAGAGATGAGGACTCTGGTTTGAGTGCAGAGGAACCTTGCTCCCCTACTGGATTCCCACTTCCTCCAGATGGATTTCCGTTGCTTACAAGTGTGATTTGAATCGGAGCCCCTGATTCCATAGGAATTACTCGAAGATCGTTTCTACCAGAATCATTCACGAAGGTTTCAGTCGAAACAGCCTTCAATTGACTTAATCCGATGGTGGTACTACCTTCCTCTTGCGCTTCAAGTGTAAATTCGGCTAGATGAAGATGGCGCTTAAAGCCCTTATCCCCCATATTTACTCTCGTCATAGGATAAAGGGTCGGCATAGGCGCATCAGAATCAGAGGTGTCTTTATCCCGAAAGTCGCTATAACCCGCAGAAACCTTTTTCGAAATCAGCTTCAGCATATTCGAGTCGAATGCCAACTCAAACTGGATTCCGTATACATCAGCAACGTCCTGCAGAGACACTTGAACCGTCATGCTTTCCCCCACCTTAAGGGTGGTCACAGAGCTGGAAAGAGTTGCTGTTGCAGAATTGGCGTAAGTAACAGGTACTAACAATACACTCAGGATGATGCAGCACATTGCAGACAGCATTTTTTTTAACAGATTAATAACTCCCTTCTCAACTTCTGGCTAATTTATGGTTTTGATCGGTTGCTTGTATGAGATCGAATGATGCATCACTCTCCTTCTTAGGTTTTTTTAATCTCTTAATTGTGAATATTATAGTACTAACGTTCAGGCAACAATGAGGTAATTGTTCGATTTACAAAGGTATATTATGAAGTTTTTTCTAGCTGGACAGATTCATAAATACATACATTTTTTATACAAAAAAAAGCAAACCATCCCTGTGACAAGAAGGTTTGCCTTTTCATTGCTCATGTAATCTTAAATAATTCACAGTATCATCCGTGCATACGTTTTTTGAACTCCATCGGAGTTAATCCATAATGCTCCTTAAAGAGCTTGGAGAAATGAATACTGTTTTCATACCCCACGTTCAAAGCAATTTCATAGCTTTTTAATGAGCTGTTCAGCAGAAGATCTCGGGCTCGCTGCATACGGATCGATATGAGATAGCCCCAGATCGTAATCCCTGTTTCCTGTTTAAACAAATTAGCCAGATAGGTTCTGCTCATCGCTACTTCGTCGGCAACCTCCTGTAAATTGATCTTTTTAGCAAAATGCTTCTGCAAATAAACCTTGACCTGCTCGATGGTTCGGGATGAGGGTTGATTCCGCATACCCTTAATTACACGGAAAATCTGATCCGCTCCTTCCTCCAATTGCCCAACCGTAATGAGTCGATATATAAACCGGACTTGCTCCCAGGGAATCGCATGGTGCTCCAAACCGCATTCCGAAAACCCTTCCAGCCCTAATTCAATCTTATCTTTTTTGATTTCCTCAAGGACAAGCTCTAGCCATACAACGGAAAGCTCATTCAACAAGTAATATTGATCTTCAACCCATTGCTCCAGCATTTCCAGGGTTTCGACTACCAGCATATACATTTTCTCCAATTGCATGGTCTGAAGGTTCGTAACCCAACGCTCGAGCATGTCGGTATGATGCGATATTTTTTTGATTAATAATGAAGCGGCTTTATCCTTCCTGCTTCGCTTTAACCTGTCTACCGCAATCTCAACCACCTCTCGCAGCACACTTTGCTCCACTGGCTTCATGATATAATCAACAACGTTTAACTGCATGCTCTTTCTTACATAGGAGAAATCATCATAGCTGGAAACGACGATACAGGTCATCCAAGGATATTTTTGATTGATTCGTTGAATGAGCTCCAGACCGTCCATATGAGGCATACGGACATCTGTAATGCAAATATCCGCATAATATTGTTCAAGCCATTCCAAACATTTGATACCGTTGGCAGCATTTCCTGCAGCAATGACGTTATCACAGTTGCGAAGCTTGTTAGACAAGCTTGAACGGATTAAATGTTCATCATCGACAATAATTGAACTATAATACATGGGTGATCACCTCATCCTTGGCATGCCATTGCAGCGGAAATAGAACTTCGACTACTGCACCCGTGCTGTCTATTCTATTGCTTAATGTTATCCCTGCATTAGAGTCATCCTGATAATACATCTTCAATCGGAAGTGAGTATTCAGTAAGCCGACATTTGAATACTCGTGGTGTAACGGGGAAAGGTTGATTCGTTTAATTTGACTGTTGATCCACTGCATCTTATCCTCCGCAAATCCTTTGCCGTTATCGATAATTTTTACCTTCATATACTCGATGCCTTGGGTAAGGAATAGATCAATAACGATCTTAATTCGCAATGGAACATCCAGAACATCCCCGTGTTTCATGCTATTCTCCACAATTGGCTGCATAACTGCCTTCAAACCATAGGCATTTTCGCATCGTGGATGGAAGGAGATCTCGAATTCAAAATCATCACCCAAACGAATTTTCATAATATTCAAATAATTATTTAAATGCTGAATTTCATCTTTCATAGGTACAACCGTGCTTTTATAATCAGACGTATATCGAAGCATCTTCGATAAAGCGATGGTCGTTTCCTCAATATCAGTGTGGCCCGCCAGGTTAGCAAGAGAATTAATGGATTCCAGAGTATTATATAAAAAGTGGGAATCGATCTGCGACTGCAGCGCTGATAATATAGCTCTTTGCTGAATCAACTTCGATTCCGCCAATGCATGTACGGTACTCTGCAAATCCCTTAGCATCGAATTGTAAGCTACCCCTAGCTCAGCGATTTCATCCGTCCCCTCAATCTCCACTCTTGTCTCGAATTCTCCTCGGACTGTAGTCTTGATCATTTTACGCAGCTTCGCAATTCGTTTAGTGAAAGAGGACGAAATTCCAACAGCGAACAGAATGGATACAAGTAAAGCAACCACTGCGATCACAATGGTGATCTCTCGAATTAAGAAGATGCTGCGGGCAAATTCATGATAAGGGACAACGACAATGGTTTTCCAATTAGTAGGTTGAACAGAATCAAAGAGCACGAACTCACCCGAATCTTCACGAAAAAACGCGCCATCCTTCTTATTATTCATTTGATTCAGGATGTCCCTTGGAAGCCGCTCACCGATCATCATTTGATCAGGGTGCAAAAGAATTCGACCTTCGTTATCACTGATGAGCCCGTACCCGCTGTCTCCAAACTCCAGCTCATTTATAATTTTCAAGGCAGGCTCCAGGTCGATATCAATTTTTAAAAAACCGGTGTTTTTCCCATAACGAAGCTTTTTTACCATCGTAATAACCGGAATAGCCATCATTTTCCCATTCGTATCTACATAGTTATTGCTAAATCCAACATCGAAGGTAAAATTATCAGCCTCCCTGAATGTCTCCAAGTCAGAAACATAGAATTTATAATCTTTGTTAAAGCCGTATTTAACTGTGCGATTGATTTCGTTCCCATTTTCATTATACAGAGTGATCGATAAAATCTCGGGATGCTGAAAAAAGAAGGGCTGACCATATGCCTCCATAATACTTTGGAATAACAAATACGAATCTAAACCCTGACTCTTATCAAGCTGAAGCCATTTCTCCAGATCGGGAGCGACAGAAATGAGAAGAAATCCTTGTGAGTAGCTTAAAAAATACCTTTCGAGATTCAAGCTTGCCTGTTTGAGCACCTGGTTGCTTAATCGCTGTACATCGTGCTTGACCATAGCTGAGGTCTTCATGTAGCTGACGAGCCCAATAGAACTGACAACACCAACAATCAATGCGGACAATATTGTGATTAGCTTCCATTTCATCGTGTTACGAACTTGGTTAATTATGTACACGGCTGCTCGTCTCCTAGGACTTGCTGTTCTTCCTTACATATTAGCATGGATCCGACTGACCTTAAACCGACAATAAATAGGAAGGAATAATCCCCTTCTATTTATTATTTTCAGGTAGCACTTTTCTTCCTCCTACACCGTAGATCAACGATGCAGCATCGTCGTAATCAGTTTATTTTTTCTTATTTTCTTTGACCCACTTCGTCATTTCATTAATAAGCTCTTGACCACCCCTAGCGCGCCAATCTTTAACAAATTTATCCCAAGTCGCTTCAATTGGTGCGCCTTCAACGATAATTCTGGCTGCAGGCTCGTGAAATTCATAATAAAGATTGATCAGATTTTGACCTACAGCCGGCATCCCCATTGTCAAGCTGGTTAATCCTTCTTTATTTGAAATATTGATTGCTGCCTGCATCTTATCACGTTGAATACCTGTATACTTAGCATTAAATGCTTTGTCATTGTGAGCATGCATTTTGAACAATGCTCTCCATTCTGTCTTTTTCTCCTGCTCTGACGCTTCTTTATAAAAGTAGGCTCCGTTCTCTTCTCCATAGTTAATGCCTTTCACACCAAGCTCGGAGAATATTTGACCTTCTTCACTAAACAACCAATCAAAATATTTCACAACAGCAACGGGATCTTTTGAGCTTTTCATAACTAAATATGTTTTATTAACAGGGAAATTTACCGAGCCAATTGGGCCCTCATAGCCAGTTCCCCGAGGTGTCGGGATCGTAATGACATCTACCGGTTTTCCTGGCAGTCCATCCTGGACCACTTTTTGATATTCATATCCGCCCTGTGGGGTAAAGCCCCATGATCCGGCCAGACCCGAAGCAATCTTTTGCTTCCATATGGACGAGGAATTAACCAGGAACTCCGAATCTAGCAAGCCCTCCTTATGCATAGTTTGCATGAACTCTAAGCCTTTCTTGAAGTTCGGATGTACGAATCCAGGAACGATCTCTCCATTGTATTCAATGCCTTCATAGGGTGATATCCCCCACATTCCCCAGATCGAATCACCTGTCCAAGAGAACTTCTCACGCATGGTAAAAGCAATCTCATCCTTCTTACCGTTACCGTTCGCATCCCCGTCACGGAATTTACGGAACATGTCCAGCAATTCGATTGAGGTGGCAGGCACTTTGCTTATTCCGACCTTATCCATCCAGTCCTTGCGAACGAATAATAACCTTGAGGAAGGTGTATTGCTCGGCTCAGGTATCCCCATAATTTGTCCGTTGATGGTCACTGCATCCCAGGCAAATTGAGGTATATTCTTTTTTAAATTAGGCCCATGTTTCTCGATTAAATCATTAAGCGGCAGGATCAGCCCATTATCAAGCGCACCATCCACTTGCGTTAATCCAAACCCCATAAAAACATCCGGAAACTCATTAGCAGCAAACTTTAATTTTAATTGATCCACGTAGTTCGCATTGGGCAGAAAGCTTATGTTCAAATTCACGCCGGATTTCTCCATCATGAACTTGGCAGTGGGATCTTGAGATAGGTCACCGGAAGGTACAGCCTTAGCTAAATCCGGGATAAAAAGCTTGATTGTTGACGTCGTCTTTTTTTCTTGAGTTGTCGCTGCTGGCGGCACCTTGGTCTCGGATGTGCTTGTGCCTCCTGCATTGTTACCATTGCTGTTGCTGGAGCATCCAGCAGTAATCAGAAGTGCTGCTACAGTCGTCACGCTAACCCATTTTTTTCCTTGTATCATGTTCAAGTTCCCCCTTTTTTTAATTAAAAATGTTCATGTTCATGACTATGTCAGGCTGTAGCCTTGGACAACTAGCGGGTAACCTATTCCTTCAGCGAGCCCAACATGGAGCCTTTGATAAAATGTTTTTGCACAAAAGGGTAAATCAGCAAAACTGGTATAGTTGCCACAACAATCGTAGCCATTTGCAAGCCTTGTGGAGATACATCCGATCTTACAATATTACTCATAAAAGATTGGGAGTCATTCGTATTGTATTGAGATAGCAGCATGTATAAATATAACTGCAAAGGTCTTAAATTCGCATCCGTTATGTACAGTAAGGCTGAATAATAATTATTCCAATGCGCTACCGCATAAAATAAGATCAAGGTTACGACAATCGGCATGGACAAAGGCAGGGCGATTTGCCAAACCATGCGATATTCCGATAAACCGTCCACTCGGGCCGCTTCAAACATTTCCTCCGGAAGAGATCGAAAAAAAGTAATACACAAGATCATATTAAACACGCTTAGAGCTCCAGGAATTATTAATGACCATAGGCTGTTAAGCATTCCCAATGATTTGATCAACAAGTAAGTAGGAATCATAGGAGCTTGAAAGATCATTGTGAAAATGACAATCAGCATTACTAATTTACGCCCTTTTAAGTAGTCTTTAGACAACGGATATGCCGTTATGATCGTGAGAGCCATATTCAGCAGCGTGCCGATCATCACGACATAGAGCGTAATGCCAAACGATCTCCAAAAAGTGTCGTTTTGAAAAACCAATATATAGTTGTCCAAATTAAATCCGATTGGCCACAAACTAACCTTGGAATGGATGAGCGCATTCGTTGTACTAAGCGAGCCTGCGAGAACGTGGAGCAACGGAGTAATTACAAGAAGACATGCCAATGTAAGCAATAGTATATTGATGATGTCAAAGCTGATTTCGACAAAGGATCTTTTGATTTTCATCTGCCGGCCTCCTTAATATAGCCCTTCGCCAGTAGTCGTCTTGCTCGCCCGGTTCGCCACAATCAGAAGCATAAATCCAATTACTGATTTGAACAAACCAATGGCTGTAGTTAAGCTATACTTTCCTCCTAGAATTCCGATTCGGTACGCATAAGTATCTAAAACATCACCTGTACTTAGCACCAATGGATTCAGGAATAAATAGATTTGTTCAAAGCCTAAATCGAGAATATGGCCAATTTTTAAAAGCAATAAAATCATGATAGCAGGCAGCATACCCGGAAGTGTCACATATACAAACTGCTTAAGCCTGCCAGCTCCATCCATCTTCGCAGCTTCATACAACGAAGGATTAATACCTGCTATGGCAGCCAGAAATATAATCGCACTCCAGCCCATTTCCTTCCAAATTCCGCTTGTAATAATAATCATTCGGAAATATTCAGCCTTCTGGAGGAAGTTAATTGGATCTCCGCCCAGCGCCTGGATAGCTTGATTAACAAAGCCGGTTTGCACAGACAACAACATATAGACGAAACCGAATACGATGGTCCAGGACAAGAAGTGCGGCAGGTATACAATTGTCTGCACAACACGCTTAAAGACTACATTCTTCACTTCATTTAGAAGTACAGCTAAAATTATTGGTGCTGGAAAGGTAAATATGATTTGATACAGACTGATCATTAACGTATTCACTAGCAAACGTTTCAAATTCGGATACGTCAAAAATTGCTCAAACCACTTCAACCCAACCCAAGGGCTAGCTGAAAAACCTTTGAAAATATTATAATCCTGAAAAGCGATCACACTGCCTAATAAAGGGAAATACTTAAAAACTAGGAGATAGAGCATGCCCGGCACAAGCATGATATACAAAGCCCGATGCCTGAACATAAATTTCAAGGCGCTATTAGCTCTGTATGTTCTTTTCTCCGATGCAATTGAGGACTGTATTTTCATTGGCACCACCTTCTTATTTACTTTCTTAATTATAAAAGGTCCATACAGTGCCAACAATGATACGATGTTTGTATTTACTATTGCATATTATGGTTTTATCGCAAAAAAAGGCGACCTCTCCCCGAATTAGTATCGGGAAGCGATCACCGTCGGCTTAAACTCCTCTTTTTCAAGCTGCTAGGCTGTCTCCCCTATCGTAAACTTGAATACTTCCCACAGCAAAAAAACCGTTCTCTGCAAGGGTGAAAAATGATTCAGTAAAGCCAGAAATGTCGTCTCAATCTCAAAAGTACCTTGATCCGGTAAAGTTACCTTTGGTTGTTCCCACTCCCGTCTTAAGATTCGTGAATATACTTGTTTTCTACGCGACTGATGAATCTTGTAATAAAGTAGGAAGGAGTCTATCCATCTTCCAATCATCGAGTAATAATTTCTCCTCGAGCATTTGTATTTCTTTTTTTAGTTCTAACTTTGTAAATTGAGCTTCAGTCTTATTGTACAACTTTATATTTTCAGTAAGAGGCATTTGCATCATATCGCGGTACTCATTTAAAAAGTATATAAAATTGGGAAAGTCCATAAGATCACCCACCTTGATATTATTATCCATATCTTAGGATAAATTCTTGAATTAAACATGAAAAGGCAACCAATCCACCTGGGTTGGCTGCCTTTTCATGTTGTTATTGAACTCTCGTTTCCGTTAGCTTAACGTTGATTGGGAATAAATAAAGGAAAATGCTCCACGGAGTTACCCAGTGGAGCATTTATTTTTACCAAGGATATTGGAAATCAAAATGACTTGGTATTTAAAAATCCAATCAAAAAAACAGCATAAACAAAACGACATTTTTATCACCGTCTACTTTTGACGTTTTTAAATCTTCGTTAAAACAACAGATGCTAAAAAACCAATAATTGAAGTCCAAAACATGTAGGATTTCATGAGATTCATTATTGGATTTTGTTCCATGTCCATTTTTTTGTTTTCATCTTCAACTTGAACACTACTGCCCAAGACGTGGTCAACATTATGCTTGGTACGACCCGTTGCAATACCTGCTTTAAGAAAAATGGTTATAATCAACAATCCTAGCGACACAATAAATAGATAATTTGAGATTTGTTCTAGCACGCTTCACACCACCTTCCGATATCTAATATTTTTGGAATTCTAACCTCTCACCGAAGGGAAAAGCTATATTCTCACGAAACAAGTCAGGTCTATAGACCGATTGCTGGTCACTATGTCGAGAGTTTGCTGTTGGCATACAGTTTTGATGAACCTGATCATTCTGCAAGCGAGAATGCTAAGCAATATCGGTATCATTATGCCGATAAACCGGATTATGTTCGTCAATATATAAATCCCTCACTTTCCTCTTTGTTTTTCCATATCATCATCATTCAATAATATCTTTAAATAACAAAAAAAGGATAGTCTAAAAGGACCATTTTATTCCA
>NZ_WHOC01000170.1:0-76824 GCF_013141785.1 Paenibacillus germinis | reverse complement strand
CCGAACGGCGCAGTTGTAGTCAATAAGGGTGCTGATCAAACCTTTACATTCCATCCGGACAATGGATACGAAATCGACGAGGTGAGGTTAAACGGTATCGCCGTGACGGTGACCGGAAGCGTGTATAAGGTTGCCAACATAACCGCCGACCATATGATCAATGTAACTTTTAAGCGAAAGGTTGCAGGTGGCGAGAACAGTAATCCTCCCACTGATGGTGGACGTGGTACAGTCAATGGAAATACCGATGCCCATACGCTTGTATTGAAAACGGAAGACCTTACCACTCCAGCTTCCAACGGAGTTGTGACGATCATAGCCAAAGATAAAGAGAAAATGGTACTTCCTGCTAATGCAGCCGAACTGCTCGGACATAATCAATTAGTAATTCAAAAGGGGCTATTCACGTTGGAAGTACCCGCTGAATTGCTTAAACAGTTGGCAGATAAATTGTCCGCAAAAGATAAACAAAACAGTTCGATAGAGTTGATCATGACTCCCTTATCCGAATCCGATGCTAACAACCTTCTAGCTATAGGGCAATCTTCCACAAATGCACAAATTAAACTTTCCGGCAATGCGATCAATTTTAGCTTATCGATTGTCGGGAAAGATGGTAAAGTGACAAGCTTGAGCAGCTTCGATAAACCGATGACGATTCGATTCAAAGTGGATCCTTCCTTAAATTCGAAACTGATGGGTATTTACTATTTGGTAGACAATGGTACGTTGGAATATGTGGGAGGCACGTTTATTAACGGAGAAATGGTCGCCAAGATTCGCCATTTTAGCAAATATGCGGTGCTCGAATTCAAGAAATCATTTACCGATGTTAAGTCCACTCACTGGGCGGAAGATGCGATCGAACAGTTAGCAGCGAAGCACATTATTGACGGCACTAGTGCTGCAATGTTCGAGCCAGAGCGTACTATAACAAGGGCCGAATTTACAGCAATGCTTGTCAAAGCGTTGAACCTGACATCAGTGGGCGAATCGAAATTTACGGATGTATCGAAGGGTGCCTGGTACGAGGAAGCGGTTTCCATAGCGATCAAAGCAGGCATTATTAATGGAACAACCACAACGACTTTCGATCCCGATGCGAGAATCAAACGTGAAGAAATGGTCACCATGATGATGCGGGCGTATGTTATCTTGAAAGACGTTAAGTTAAACGAAAATACGGCTTCTTCCTTTACTGACGAATCCGCTGTGGCAGCCTGGGCGCTTGATTCAGTAAGAGCGGCGGCGGCACTTCATTTGATTAATGGACGCGATGCAAACAAATTCGTTCCGAGCGGTATCACATCCCGTGCAGAAGCAGCAGCTTTGCTCAATAGAGTTTTACAGTAAGCGTGTTAATCCCCAACTCCTATTAGGAGAGGTCATGTACGACGGATAGTCGTATCTTTAGCGAATCACTCGCTATAAGCATCCGTTAAAAGTGGTGGTTACATTACCGAAGGTAAACACGACCGAGAGCTTGGCACTCCACGACTTCCACAAACGTTTTGTGGAAGTCGTGGAGTGAGCTGCTGACGAACTATGGTCGTACAAACCTTGCTCAATACCCTTCTTGAGGTGGAGACCAAGGGTGGCAACCTGCTCTTATATGTTGGACCCTGTCCGGATGTAACTTGGCCTGAGCCCGCCCTAGAAAAGCTGAAATCCGTTGGGTCTTGGTTGGCCCATTCTGGAGAAAATATTTACTGCACATAGCGGATCTTGACGACTGGAATACATTGGTCACAATGGCAGCAATTCCAACTATATAAGTTGTCCACTTTTTAAATTTAAGTCAAAGAGGGATGACAATGAAAAGATTCGGATAGAGCATTAAGGTGAAAATGGATAGGTTAGCCGAATACAAAGCTTTACATGCGGCGGTATGGCCTGAAGTATTAAATCGGTTAAAAGAATGTAACATCCAAAATTACTCTATATACTACCGAGATGGGTATCTTTTTAGTTATTTGGAGTACACGGGACAAGACTTCGAGAAAGATATGGCTAATATGGCCGCTGACCCGAACACGCAAGCGTGGTGGAAACTGACAGATCCGTGTCAGGAACCCGTTGATTCCGCTTCGGAAGGAGAATGGTGGGCGACCATGGAGGAAGTATTTCATATGGAATAGGACGTTTCTTGATTCGAACGGAACTCGCGCCCGGCATCCCGGTGGCGGTCGTTTTTCTCTCCACGGATTTGATCTTAACCGCATATGAGTGAGAAAACACTTCCGACAGCTCAAATTTTCATGGGAGCATTACCGATCATGATAGTCCATTTGTTGCAGAGAAATCGCGAGAGGAACATAGAGTGATTGAGATAAAAGAATTTGAGGAAAGTCTGCGACAATCGCAATAATTTCAATTCGAGTGACGCGGAGAACCGAAGGAGGCAACCCGATGAATGATATAGAAATCAAGGAAATTCAGCAAGCCGAAGCGCCGGAATTGAAAGAAGGCGTCCACGGTTACAGCAGCGAGACGAATTGGATGAAGCCGGAAAATCCAATTACGTTGGAAAGATTGGAATGGTTCAAGGATCAGAAATTGGCCCTAATGATGCATTGGGGACCTTATTCGCAGATCGAGGTCGAGTCCTGGATTCTCAGTGACGAAGACGGTGAATGGGCGCGTAAAGATGTCGACTGGACGAGCGACTACGAAGAGATGAAGCGCGAATATTTCGGCCTGAACCGCACGTTCAATCCGTTCCGCTTCCAGCCAGAGCTATGGGCGGAAATCGCCGCCGAAGGCGGGTTCAAATATTTGATTTTTACGACAAAGCATCACGACGGATTTTGCATGTGGGACACGCGTACGACGAATTACCGGATTACCGGCTCCGAAACACCGTTTCATACACACCGCTATGCCGACGTTTGTAAGCATGTGTTTGACGCTTTCCGCAGCAAGGGGCTTGCGATCGCCGCTTATTTCTCGAAGGCGGATTGGCAAACGCCGTATTACTGGGCGCCAGGAATGGAGAGGGGCCGCGATACATGGAGAGGGCCTTCGTACTCCCCAGAGGAATACCCGTGGCTGTGGGAGCAATTCGTCGATTTCACCCATGAGCAAATCATGGAGCTGATGACCCGTTACGGCCGGATCGATATTTTGTGGCTGGATGCGGGCTGGGTAAAAGATAGTGACCAGGTTAAGCAGGACATTCGGTTGGGCGAGGTCGTCGAGCGCGCCCGTCAAATGCAGCCGTGGCTACTGTCCGCGGACCGTACAGTCGGAGGGCCTTACGAAAATTATGTGACGCCAGAGCAAACGATTCCGCAGCATCCGCTAAACGTGCCGTGGGAAAGCTGCATTACGATCGGCACACAGTGGGCCTTCAAATACGATGACCAGTATAAATCGGGGAGGGAGCTCGTTCGCATTCTGATGGAAGTCGTATCAAAAGGCGGCAATTTGGCGCTGAACGTAGGTCCTCAGCCCGACGGACGATTGCCGGCCGGGGCGGTCAAGAGCATCAATGAATTGGGCGCATGGATGAAGGTTTACGGCGAAGCGGTATACGGCACACGCGTGTGCGGGCCGTATTTTGTCGGTTCCTGCGCGTTCACCTCGAAAGGAAATACCGTGTACTGTACGTACTTGTATGAAAGCGCAGATGAAGCCGTCTCAAAGGTCGTTCATATTCCTTATCAGGAGCCCGTTTCCGGCATCGAGCTTGTCGGAAGCGATGCCTTGCTGCAGGTTGAGCGTACTCCGGAAGGAATCTCGATCACGCTTCCGAATTGCGAATTGACCGGGCAGGCTCCGATCGCCCATGTTTTCCGTATGCAGAAGGGCGAGGAGGCAAAGTGAGCGATAAAATTCCTTTGCTTTAAGCTGAAAAACGGGCGGCCCATTTTCTCTCGTTTTTTACCGTCGAAGAGAAAATCAGCCAGTTGCTTCAGCGTTTGGGTTGAACGGAGGAATGCTTCGGAGACTGCAAGTCTTCGTAGTTAAACGAAAGTGCCATAACTCACATTACGCGCCCCTTTTAAGCGGGCGTAGAAATTTTTAAAGGATTTGACCTCCCTTGTCGAAGTGTAGCGAGCATACCATCCTGCCGACAGGGGATTTCCAATTGTTCAACAACATGAGTCATTATACGATGGGGTCTGCGCCGATCTGGCAAGGCTCATAGATCGACGAATAATAATAAAAAATTATAATGTGTCGGAAGACAAAAACATTATCCGAATGAGGTCCGCGAAAACCGCTGACTTTTTTAGAGTTATCGGACAGCTGCATACCCGTTTATTTCTATCGAGAGTCATAAATCTTTACCGATAATAGACCGCGAAAATCGCGGTTTTTTTATTATCGGTACAACATCTTGCGGAATTGCCATGACAAGAATCTGTACCGATTGTCACGGTGAGAAAAAAAGTTGGATATTGTAAGGAGTTTCAGCGTTGCAGCCTTCGCTCCGCTAACGGGCAGGATTATTGAATTAAAGACAATTAAACTAGGAGCATATGTTCTTTCTTTGGCTCGATAAAAAGGATATAATTAACATATTATTATTACTTCAAAAAAGTTCATAGGAGGATTTAAATGACTAGTAAATCGTTCGGAAACTATGAAAAGACAATCAATGAGGTGTTAAAACTAAAGGAAATTCCCGAATCTCATCTTCTCGAGCCTATTCAAGAGGGTAAGTGGTCTATAAGAGAAATAATTGGTCACCTTTTTTACTGGGATAAGTTTAACTTAGACTATATGGCTCCGCATATGACTAACAATGCCAACTTACACCCGTTCCCTGACCACGACATTCATAATCAGGAGGCTATAAAATATATAGACAGATACAAATCAGTTGCTTCTTTGATTGATGAGTTTTCTAAAATACGCTTACAACTGCTTGATAAAATGTCTAGTATTGAAAACGATGCTAGATTTACAATCGGAACTGGAAAACGGCAATTTTCATTGGATAGTTTCATTACTATTTTCGTTAACCACGATGCTTACCATCTGAAACAAATTAGGGATAAGTTGAGTTTGAATTAATCAATTTAGTCCAAAGTTTATTAAACCAATGGAAACTTTAGTTGAAGAAAGCAAGGAGCAAATCTGCCGCTGACAGCTGCTCCTTGTTTTTATTGAGCTAACGGGCAAGTTACGCATTCGGCATGTGGAGACAATTTTATGATCCATGGGTCGGCAGATGACCTTATTTATTCATAGTCTATGATGTTCGGTTTCATGATTTAAAACGCGACACAAACTGTTATTCAAGCAGTTCTATGTCGCATTTTTTTAAGCAAAGTTCAAATGAAAATTAATAAAACCGATTTTAATGCATCAAAATGTGACCGGAAACCGTTCCAAACCTCGCATCAAGATGCCCGAGCGCCATTTAAATTCCTCAGAAGTTGTGTCAATACTCAGGTTAGGCAAACGCTGAAGCAATGTCGATAAAGCGATTTTACCTTCCAATCGGGCAAGCGGGGCTCCGAGACAGAAATGAATGCCGTTTCCGAAAGCAATATGCTTATTTTTCTTTCTCGTAATATCCAGCCGGTCAGGATTCTCGAATTGTTCGGGATCACGATTGGCAGCCGCCAAACCTACGAAAATCAAATCGCCTTTGTTGACATTTTTGCCATGCCAAGTAAAGTCGAGTCTGGCCCAACGGGAAGTGGCAATTTCGACGGGACTGTAATACCTAAGCAATTCTTCGATGCCCGATTGGGTTAAGGCCGGATCGCTACGCCACAAGTGTAATTGATCCGGGTTTTCCAATAATGCAAGCAGTCCGTTGCCGATCAGATTGACAGTCGTTTCATGCCCGGCGACAATGAGCAGCCAAATCGTGGAGGACAACTCTTCAGCAGTCAGCTTATCTCTGCTATCGTGAGCTTTGATCAGCATGCTGATCAAATCGGAACCGGGGTACTTCCTTCTCTCGGTGATGAGCTCTTCGATATACCGGCCAAAAGCCTGGATGGAAGGGAATGCTTCTTTCATCTTATTACGATTATTGGCAGACTCAATAAAGTCACTGGACCATTTTTTAAATAGATAATGATCATTCTTGGGAATGCCCAGCATCTGGCTGATTACGATGATAGGAAGCGGAAAGGCAAAGTCTTCGATAACGTCCATGCTCCCTTTTTCCTGAATTTGGTCGATTAGATCATCGGTAATACGCTGAATTTCATCCTGCATGTCTTCAATCATCTGGGGTGAAAAAGCTTTGGATACGATGGAACGAAGTCGGGTATGATCGGGCGGGTCGCTGGAGAGCATCTGTTTGCTGATCAGATCCATTTCCTTTTTGGGCATAATCGCCGCATAATCTTGAGGGGAAAGAGATTGCAAATTTTTCGTAAAGCGTTCGTCATCTTTCAATATTTGTACGGCATCGTCGTAACGTGTGGAGAGCCATGCCCTCTGCCCATCCGGCATTGCAATTTCGTGAAGCGGATCATTTTGCCTGAGCTGCTTGTAAATCTCGTGAGCATTTTTTTTGAACTCAGGCGATGACAGATCGAGGTTTGCATACGAAAACATAAATATATCACTCCAGTCCCATTTTTAATTAGAGGTTTTTCGAACCTCTAATTGGTATTTTATAGCAAATCGATGTAGAACAAAAATCTTCTATTCGGAAACGGCGAAACTTCAAAGGAGGGAGGGGTAACCTTGTTGAGGGCAGTTATCTATAGTTCAATTCGAAGGGGTGTTGGCTTTGATCCGCAAAAAAACAAAAAACGCCGCATCTCTAGCGCCGTTCCAATGAAGTTATTTCAAACGATGCCAACGCATTAAACCTCTTTCATCAGCTCCTTTAAAGCAATGACGGCAAGCGCCCGTCGTTCGAGACTTTTTAAAAGGACACTTAGCTGTAATGCAGGCACCAGATGGAAATGTTTTTATATTAGTTGGTAAATAAATCGAGCATGAGAAAGTTAATTGTTTGGGAGCTGAAAATCAGTGGCCGACCGGATACATGAAAATAATATTAATTTGTGCGAAATCATAGTGAGAAAGTACCAAGGAATTTTCAAGGTTGGATACAGAGTAATATTGTTGTAAAAAATACCATGGATGGTTAAGCCCCTACTTATCATAATAGTGTTTTCATCATCAATAAATACTGAGTTTATGTAAATAAAAGTATGGGATATGGAAGTAATAAATGTTCGCTGGTTGCCGAAATTTTGAAGAGACAAATGATACGTCCATCCGAAAAATAGAAAGTATTAAACGAACGAAGAACGATAGTGAAGGAGCTTGCTTAGAAGAGGCTCCCTTTTTGTTTTCATTGAATTAACGGGTGGGTCCTTCGAAAGGTTCACTGATAACGGCAAACCAATGTCTTATTCCTTGAAAGAAGCTGGGTTAAGGCCCTGGTTTTTGTATGTTCAAAGGACTTTGAGAACGGATTTCTGACTTGTTACCAGCTTTTAAATAGCTTATAATTATCAGATAATAGTAGATATTTTAATCTGTAAAAAATTGTAATGCACGATGATATGTTTATATTTCAAACAGAAAAGGTGTGTGACTAGTTCGCGCCTTGTTTTGGTGTGACGCCTAAGCAGGAGCGCCTACATCCTTTCTGCAAACTTTAGGGTATAAGGATGGTTAAAATGAGCAACAGAGAAACTAAAACAGATGTCATCTTAATTGGTGCCGGAATCATGAGTGCAACTTTAGTGACACTTCTGAAAGAATTAGTACCGGAATGGGAAATTACAGTGTTTGAGAAGCTCGAAAATGCAGGAGAGGAAAGCTCTAACGAATGGAATAATGCAGGAACAGGGCATGCGGCACTGTGCGAGCTTAACTACACAGTTGAAAAACCAGATGGATCTATAGATATTAGCAAAGCTATCCAAATTAATGAACAGTTTCAGCTTTCCATGCAGTTT
This sequence comes from Paenibacillus germinis, assembly GCF_013141785.1. Lineage (NCBI taxonomy): Bacteria > Bacillati > Bacillota > Bacilli > Caryophanales > Paenibacillaceae > Paenibacillus > Paenibacillus germinis. The sequence continues at coordinate 68,932 of NZ_WHOC01000170.1, read as the reverse complement.
TGGTCTTATCTTGTAAACAGCAAACTGATACGTAATCCGCAGGACTTTATCATGCCATTGCCTCATATGAGTTTGGTACAAGGGGATCAAAATGTAACGTTTTTAAAGAAACGTTTTGAAGCGATGTCTAATAATCCTCTGTTTCAAGGAATGGAATTTTCCGATGACCCTGAAAAACTAATGGAATGGATTCCTCTTATTTTACAAGGTCGTCCATCGAATGAACCTATAGCGGCAACTAAAATCGACTCTGGAACTGATGTCAACTTTGGTGCTTTAACACGCATTTTGTTTGACCACTTAAAGAGTAAAAACGTCGATATCAAATACAAACATACCGTTGAAAATATTAATCGTACTAGTGACGGCTCTTGGGAATTGAAAGTACGAAACGACAGCGGTAACGTCGAGCGTCATACTGCAAAATTCATCTTTATCGGAGGCGGGGGAGGAAGCCTGCATTTATTGCAAAAATCCGGTATTCCAGAAGGAAAACAAATTGGAGGATTCCCGGTAAGCGGAATATTCATGGTGTGTAATAATCCGGATGTTGTAGCGCAGCATCATGCAAAAGTATACGGCAAAGCTAAGGTTGGAGCTCCTCCAATGTCTGTTCCGCATCTTGACACAAGATTTATCGACAATAAAAAATCGTTGTTATTTGGACCGTTTGCCGGCTTCTCACCGAAGTTTTTAAAAACCGGTTCAATGTTTGATTTGGTAACTTCCGTAAAACCGAATAATCTCGTAACGATGTTGTCGGCAGGTGCAAAAAACATGTCATTGACAAAATACCTGATCGAGCAAGTTATGTTATCGAAAGAAAAGCGCATGGAAGAGTTACAAGAGTTTATCCCGAATGCCAAAAGCGAGGATTGGGATTTAGTAGTAGCAGGCCAACGTGTGCAAGTTATCAAAGATACTGAAGCTGGCAAAGGTACACTTCAATTTGGTACGGAAGTTATTAGTGCCGCTGATGGCTCGATTGCAGCATTACTAGGTGCTTCTCCAGGTGCTTCTACTGCTGTTCACGTTATGCTTGAGGTAATTAATAAATGCTTCCCTCAACATATGAAAGAGTGGGAACCGAAAATTAAAGAAATGATTCCTTCTTATGGCGTGTCACTCATGGAAAATCCAGAGCTTCTGCACGAAATTCATACTTCAACAGCAGAGACGCTTGGTCTAATCGAAAAAGAACTAGTCTCAAGTTAATTCTTTGTATGTAGGAACAAAGGTATTTAATGAAAAGTTCATGCAACATTTTGCAAAAGAAGCGCGATGTCATTTTAGCATCGCGCTTTTTAAATTTAAGGAAGTCTCGAAGGAGTCGAACAAAACGGTTAACGATATTTGGAGGGAACAAAAGTGGAAGCGTTGATTGAAGAGTACGGCCGCGGATACGCAATGCTTCGAGAGTCGTATCGGTAGAGCCAGGCGTAACCATGAACAAGATCTTTGAGATTCGTTTTAGTCACGACGGATATCTATAATTGAGGGGCATGCTTCGCGGCACTCCTTTTTTTTGTGTATTTGTTACTACATTTGAAGGTAGCTGTTCCTATCATGCTCGTCTTCTTGCATAGCATTGATCGTTTTATTGATTCATAAATACCATAATGAATTAGCGGACAAACCCTTGATTTGTATATTGAACCTCTGGTCCAATCGTCGTAAACTGGGGGATAGTGTTTCTTGAACAGGAAGGAAGGGACCTCCAGATGAAAATGAAATCGTATTTGTTGCTCTCTGTGTGTATTTTGTTCTGGGGCAGCAACTTTGTATTCGGGGCTATATTAGTGAAGCAGTTTTCTCCCATGCTCCTTTCGGCTATCCGGCTTTCTTTTACATCCTTATTTTTTATAGGATACGCACTGCTTACGAGAAATTCCGTTCGCCTGCAGCTGTCGGATTGGAAGCTCTTAATTCCACTAGGCCTGATAGGAACTCTTGCAAACCAAACCGCTTTTTATACCGGGATAAAAACCGTGGATGGGACGACGGCCGCCCTAATCTTATCACTTGCACCTATTACAACAGCCCTTCTCGCGTGGTTATTTCTTAGGGAGCCACTGACCCAACGGGTAGCCGGTGGTGCCGTCATTGCGGTACTAGGTGTTTATTGCGTGGTGGGAGTAGGTAAGCCGTTCCAGATTACACCTGGGATGTGGCTGATCTTTATCGCTATGTTGACCTTTGCCGCTTCCATTATTATGATGCGGAAGCTGATTGAGCGTATCGATCCGTTCAGCGCAACCATGTACTCGACTCTCATCGGTTGTGCTATGCAAATCATAGCTGCTGCGTTGGTGGAGCCGGTAAATGCCATATGGCAGGCACCGCTATGGGCTTGGTTTCTTGCCATCGCAACCGCACTGCTGATGAAGGGTTATGTGGACTTCTTTGGAATCGGCAAATCAAAGAGGTTGGTGCAGCCAAAGCGGCTATCTTTTTGAATTTGCAGCCTTTCGTTGCGATGCTCGTCGGGTTTGCTTTGCTCGGGACACCTGTGACTTGGCCACAAATTGGCGGCTCGGTGCTTATTATTTTTGGGGTTATGGTAGCAACAGAATTGCTGCCGAAGCGGGGTGCGCAGTTTTTTGCAAAGCCCTCCAAGGAGGAGAAGATCTCATCCTGATAGGAGAAATAATGTTCCAAGTTTTATTTCTGCAGTTTCCTAATACCAAAGACCATTCTAATCTAAGGAAACACTAGCTGATACGGATGGAAACGGTCGTTGGTTTCAGTTTGTCGTTCATTTTTGTCGCTCATTTTCAAAAATACGCCTATTCTTTTCGATATACGTCTTGATTTTGTCGCGATTATCGGGAACAACTTCTGCAGCTTCCGACGTATGGCGAATAGTTTCCGTAACGCCCCAATAATCACTACCCGGCGTTTTATTGAAATAGTTTAAGTCTAAGTCGTGAAGGATGCGGTGCAAGTATATAAGGGCTTGAACGTCGTGCTTTTCGCGGGCGATCGTCGCAAGGTCAGCAGCGCGGTAAAGGTCGATTTCGGCACCTTGATAGTTCGAAAGCATCGCAGCAAGCTGACGATATGCTTCCGAGTTCAATGCGTCTTTAGTACGCGAGGAATCCCACTCGGTCGCCTTCGTAAAATTATCGTCATTCCCGTATCCGACCAACATATTGAATTGTTCGTGATAGATCTTCAACGTTTCGATCGCGCGACCTTCTGGCGATAACTCGTCGATTGTGGGCGCCTTAACTTGTTCGGCGATTTCGGGCGTCTTCGGCGACTTTCCCTCGATTGCAGTAACTTTATCGTATCCCCAAGCGATAACCGATCCAATAAGTACGGTGGTAACAACCGCGGCAATTAGATTTATTTTTAAGTTTGCCTTCATGGTTGTCCCCCGTTCATCATGGTATTTTGTACGTCCATTTTTATATACGTATAATTTTCCATAATGTTTCTCTTTAGAGTATCCCTACCAGGATTGATAGCTATGATACTGAAATTTAGTGTACCGAAGAACGGATTCGCGATATAGAGCTTAAAACAAATGGTGCAATTATCGTTTCTGAGCCTAAAGTAACTGAATATGACTGGGGAGCTTGGAAGGATTTTTCGGTCCAAGATTTAGATGGATATGTAATCGGTTTCGGTTCAGGAAATAGAAATTCTTGAAGGTTTTTAAGGTAATGACAAAAATAAAAGTTTATAGAGCTCGCAAAATAATCAATTGCACTAACGCAGAACGATAGCATGGGCAGGATAGCCTAATCTTATTTATAGAAAAAGGATTTTTCTGGAAAAAGACGAATATATTTAACGGGATATCTTCATCATGGATAATCGTGAAAAGAGGAGAGGGTATTTTGCAGAATACGATAGTGGTTGAGTTAATTGAAGTGGCGCCTTTTAAGGCATTGGCAATACGGACGGGGATGACACCTGACAAGAGTGGGACGCGGGTGGCGTGGAGCAACCTTACAGCGCAGGTCCCCCTTATGGATGCGCGACTGACAGATGGGCCCTCTGCGTATGTGTTCATTCCGCAGGATCAATGGAGCAAACAAGTCGATACGCTCTGGGTCGGACTGGCGGTTAGCGAGTTCGGAGATGTACCGGATGGCATTGAGTCTCTGGTGGTACGCGGAGGGCTCTGTGCGAGCGCCCGCGTATACGGGAATGAGGCGCACATGTGGCGCGTATATGATGCAATGTTTGCGTGGCTAGAGGAGTCGCCCGAGTATGAGCTCGATCGGCGTGAAGGAGTATTCGGGATGGAGACGGTTCCGCTTGAACCATTGAACGCTCTCACAATCCCCTATGCGGAAATCGAAACATTCGACTTTACGATGCTATACCCGGTGCGCAAGAAGTCGGGGCTTTAATGCTCAAGTTAACGAAGCCATTCCATTTCTAGGAGTGGCTTTACATATCGGAAAACGAGAGTTAAATAAACTACAATGAAGGCAGCCGGTTCAAATCGGTTGCCTTTTCCTCGCAAAGGGCAGGGCCGAAATGAATTTATTGACTTCTTTTTGTAAGAATGCCCCTCTACCTAAACAAAGTGCTCTGCCAGTTCTATTATTTAATGATTCGAACGAAAAAGTATGAGCCATGAACAGGGCTGAAACGGATTACCACCTAAAACAACGATTATTATGTAAATACAAGCACTGGGTAGGCAATCCAAGTATGGAGCAGGTCATGTTGAACAAATCCTAGAAACGAACAAAAGCTCAACACCAATAATGGCTTGAGCTACAGTCTTATACCTATTACACATTTCTCTCTAACAATGTCCCGAGTTGTTCCGCCAAGACATGATGGGTGACTGGCCTTTCATTAGTAAACCACCATTCCACTACCCCTACGTAAGCAGATGCAACAAACCTAACGAGAAGATCTTCATGTAACCTCTCGTTCTTACCTTTGATTACATCGACCTCATTCGTTAATTCTTCGATAAGTAAGTTAAGAAACCGACCACGAAAATAAGGAGCACCTTTACTTGCTAACATCATTGAAAAGAAAGAATAATTACGTTCAAAGTATTCGGTCCACATCAGAGTTGCTTCGATAAAATCCAATTCGGATGCCTCTTTGCACATTTCACTTAGAACATTTATATGTTCTTCAATGAGCTTATCCAGAAGATCAAATTTATCCAAATAATGAAGATAGATGGTCCCGCGGCTCACATTTGCCCTGTCGGAAAGATCCTGTATCGTAATGTCATCAAAATTTTTCTCTGACATTAGTTCAATAACAGCTTTTTTTAACGCTTCCTGCGTCTTGAGTATTCTTCGATCCACTTTAGCCAATTGGTGGTCACCCAGCTTTCATAAATAATTAACAATTATTAAGTAGCTGTTCATTTCTTAACAAAACACGCTCATTTAACAATTGCAGATGTACTGTATCTGCTTATAATTATAGACACGTGTATATTAATACATCAAGAATTATTGCCCCGAAACTCGTGGAGCTTACTGACGACGTTTTGTTTGACGATGTTTGTGAACGCAAGTAGCTGTCTCCGCGAGACCGCAGCCTGAACTGACGTTTCATCTGAATAAAGCGAAAGAAATAAGAAAAAGGAGTGTACAGACGAATGGAATATGTGAAACTTGGAAATACAGGCTTGGATGTATCCCGGATTTGTCTTGGCTGTATGGGCTTTGGTGAAGCAGGGCGGTGGATTCATCAGTGGGTACTTGATGAAGAACGCAGTCGTCCAATCATTAAGAAAGCTTTGGAGTTAGGTATCAATTTTTTTGATACGGCGAATGTATATTCATCCGGAACAAGTGAGGAGATTATTGGACGTGCTTTAAAGGACTTTGCAAATCGGGATGAAATTGTCATCGCATCTAAAGTTAATGGCCGCATGCATGAAGGTCCCAATGGTGCCGGACTTTCCCGAAAGGCAATCATGAGTGAGATTGATAAAAGTCTTAAGAGACTGGGAACAGACTATGTAGATCTGTACCAAATTCACCGCTGGGATTACAATACGCCCATTGAAGAGACAATGGAAGCCTTGCATGATGTGGTAAAGGCAGGAAAGGCAAGATACATAGGCGCTTCTGCCATGTATGCATGGCAGTTTCTGAAGGCTTTGCATGTAGCTGAGAAAAATGGATGGACCCGGTTCGTATCGATGCAAAATCATTTGAACCTCATATACCGTGAAGAGGAGAGGGAGATGCTGCCGCTTTGCAAGGTAGAAAAAATCGGTGTGATTCCATATAGCCCGCTTGCTGGTGGAAGATTGACGCGTGATACGCAGGAAACAACAGATCGTTCCGAAACCGATCAAATTGCGAAAGCGAAATACGATGCGACAGCAAATACCGACCGATTTGTCATAGAGCGGGTTGCGGCAATTGCAGAAAAATATGGCGTTCCACGCGTTCAAATCGCACTTGCCTGGTTACTGCAGAAAGAACCGGTAACAGCTCCTATTATCGGTGCGACGAAAGTGTCTCACCTCGAAGATGCGGTAGCTGCGCTCTCAATTAAATTAACATCTGAAGAAATCGCGTCGCTGGAAGAACCGTATATCCCTCACCCAATAATTGGTTTTCAGTAATAGTGGTGCGGAAGGGAGGAATGAATAGTGGAACGCCTATGGACGAAGCAGTTTACCCTCATGACTATACAATGGAGCGATTGAACTTAGGTTTATGACAGCCATTTTACAGCGTGGAATATTGAGTGCAAATGAAGATCTTATTACCCTTGCATTCCGCGATCGCCATGTCATTTCTTATCCACGTAAAAAGGAGCAGTTTGTCTAAGACAGCTGCTTCATGTTCAATTTAGCTACTTGTATAATTACGATTACACAATTCTTTCTATCAATAATTAATATCTGTATAATAAAAACTGACACTTAGAGATTGCAGGTGGGGGTTATTCAAAATATTCAAGCTGATAAATTGAATTGATTGGGAAGAAAGAGGTTGTGGAATGTCTTCAGAAAAGCAAAAAATCAATATACTCGGAGACTTTTTAAAATCCCGCCGGGAACGGATCAAGCCGGACCATGTCAGCACTGTCGGTCGCTTTGGAACAAGAAGAACGCCGGGGTTACGCAGAGAAGAGGTTGCCCATCTTGCGGGAGTAAGCATCACCTGGTATACCTGGCTGGAACAAGGCAGGGCCGTCACTGCCTCAAGAGAAGTGATCGACAGTATAGGCAAAGCCTTGCAATTATCTTCAGAAGAACATCTTCATTTGCTTCGTTTGGCAAATTACAGCGGTGAGGGGGAATCTTACCCGAACGCTAATGAAATAGATCCAGAGATTCAGAACATTATCGACCAATTGAGCTATCCGGCGATCATCGCAAACAATCGAACCGAGGTATTGGCCTACAATCAGATGGCTTCTGAAATCATTACGGACTTCCATGCGATTCCTGCTGAGAAGCGAGTGATGACACGGTTGATATTTACCGATCCAATCCTGCGCAAGCAGTTGGCGAATTGGAAAGAATTTGCTGATTTTACGTCTGGGGTTTTTCGTATGTATTTTGACCAAAAGGCGGGCGATCTCTGGTATGAGGAATTCGTGCGGCAAATGTGTAAGGAAAGTGAGGAGTTTCAAACGTTATGGCGATTGCATGATGTGCAGCAAAAGAAAGCCATACATTACACATTTGATCACCTCGTTGCAGGGCGATTATACTTTAAATTGAACACCTTTGATAATATTAACGGCAATGAAAACCTACACTGCTGTGTATTTACTCCCATTGCAGGTACCGACACTGAGCAAAAACTAGTACATATTTGCAAATAAGCCTGTTAGTCTGGATACCTGTATAACTGCAAACAGGTTGCCTCCTTGGTCATCGAATATAATAAACTTATTCGCAATCAAGGAGGATACATAAATTGAAAGCTATTATAATTGATCGACCAGAAGGACCTGCATATTTGCAGTTGCGTGAAAAGCCGGATCTACAACCGACCCCCGGTATGCTAACCATTGACGTTGCTTATGCTGGAGTAGGGTATTTCGAAGTGCTGCTTAGCCGTGGCGAATTCAGCTCCGCTTTTCCGATGCCGCTTACTCCCGGTTTGGAAGTATCGGGATATGTACGTGCTATCGGGGAAGGAGTAGAGGGCTTCTACGTTGGTCAACCCGTTGCCTCGATGACACTGCATGATCTTAATGGCTTTGCATCAATGGCGAATGTACGGCCAGATCTAACAGTTCCCTTAGATCAATTGGGAGCCGACCTCGACTTAGCGACAGCCGCAGCTTCTATTGTAAATCTGACTACAGCTTATCTGGCTATAAAAGATGTTTATAGAATGAGAACGGGTGACAGCATACTCGTTCATGCAGCGGTTGGCGGGCTAGGCAGTTTTCTAGGGCAAATGGCCAAACGTCTGGGAGCAGGCAAGGTATTGGGAACCGTCGGAAGCGCCGAGAAAGTAAAGCTGGCCGAATCCCTCGGATATGACGAGTTATTTGTCCGATCCGATTTTGTGGAGCAAACCCTACGAGCAACTGGACAAAAAGGCGTTCATGCCGTCTTTGATCCAGTCGGAGGGAATATGCGCAAACAAAGCTTAGAGGTACTTCGTCCGTTAGGGCAACTGGTTGTAGTTGGAAACGCGAGCGGAGAAGAGGATGTTATACATTCTTATAATCAAATATGGTTTTCCAACAAACAGTTCGCTGGTTTTACATTAGGCGGATACAGCGACAGTAATCCTGTGGAGACTGGGAAAGCGGCGCGAGAAGCGTTAGGTATGCTGGCAAGAAAAGAAATACATGCGGAGATTCAAGGCGTGTATCCTCTGGAAAATGCCGCAGAAGCACTTGCTCTTTTGGAAGCAAAGAACACGGTCGGAAAACTGGTTTTGCAAATGTAAGCCTGACCTTATTAAGAAAAATGAATGACAAAAAATCACCCTCAATCAAACGAATTGATTGGGGCTATTTTTTGTCAAGAATGCTCTCGGGACACTTGGGGTGGAAATAGAGTTATATTCATGTTTACTAGAACAACCAAGGTGAAATACCATCACTCAGCTAACTAGAAAATGATAGTTGAACAAAACAAGGAAATTTTCGAATTAATAGAAAGCTGTGCAGCGGGTTGATCATGATCGCTCTTTTTCCAACGGTGTATGGGGATGATTGGCCTAAGAGATTTTGGTGCTGAAATCTAGCCCCTTAGGTTCTTGTCCGTGGCAGTCTCTGGCTTTCCGCCCGACATTACCCCCTGAAATCGACAGAATTCGACGAATCGTTATAAAAGCTATGCAAAAGGAGTGAATCACGATGGCGAATAATTACAAACGCTTCATTCAAAATCAATTCGAAAAAGCGAAGTCTACCGCTTCCGAATTCATTTCTTCAAGAAGTGAAGAACAAGAAGAAAGCACTATAGAACTCAATCCGCAATATTATGCCCAGCTGAAAGCAATCGCCGATATGCAGCATACGACCGTGCAAGCGATCGTCAATGGAATCATTGTCCAACACCTGGCAAGCGCCAAATACGAATCATCCCCCATTTCAGTGGATCAAAAGGAAGATAACCCGCTTCTGTATTTGGTTGGTATTTGCAAACTAGAGGATTAAGGAGTGCTGACATATGGATAACTACTTGAACATTCAGGATGCAATCTTTCTGGATGAAACAGCTTTAGCCGCTTTAATGAACCCTGAAGACCCCTGCTATGTGAAAGCCCGTTCCCTGATTCTGGATTTGCATGATCTTGAACGTAATTATGTGACGACAAACTCCATTATATTTGATCTTCACGAGTGGCTTCGCAATGAATACAGCTATCAGCAGGCGGAATATTTTCTGAATGCAATTGATAAAGCAGTGAGTAAAGGCAAGCTAGCGCTCATCTCCAGCGGCCCCGAATTAGAGGGGGAATCGCGCAGACTGCTTATGGACAGGCCAGAACTCCGTTTCTCACTCAGCGAAGCATTCACTGCTGTGACCATGTCCTATTATCAGGTAAAACGCATCTTTACTTTCAATCGAAACTTCATGATGCTTGCCAATTTGGATAAAGATATTCGAATCATTCCATCCAATTAAAGCCTTTAAACAAATACAGCCTGCCCTCTAGAGAGGCCGGCTGTATTTGTTTCGTTGCAATACCGTAAATTGCTTTTTCCGTCGCTTCTTATTACGCCCTCATTAACGACGAATGAGACCCTCACATAACGACGAAGCAAAAGTGGACTCCTACTGAAAAGCTGGAGTATAACGAATACTTTACTTTAAAGGAATAACCATGTTCCAGGTTACGCTGTCAAACCCCCACGGCTTCTCGCCATTTCCTGTTGCTAGAAACAGATGCGTCGGCTTCCCGTCATGGAATAAAAGATTAGGCCGCTCCAAATTACATTGCACGCTCGTTGTCCCGTCATCCCATGTCACACTGCGAGTATAGGACAACGGATTAGGATGCAGATCCCAATGGATGCAATCCTCACTTGTCGCGTACACTCCCGCTCCCCACTCACCCGTAAGACCGCCGCTGTCGTTCTTATAATCATCCTTCATCAGGACATGAAACCGTCCGTCCTCATACCAAAGATACGGATCCTCTACGTGGAAATCCTCGTTGTCAAAGCGGAATATCGGCGAATCGCTCAGCCGTTCGAATGGTCCGTCGGGTTGAGGCGCTTTCGCAATACCGAGCTGTAAAGTCGCTCCCGCGTATTCGCGCGATTTGTATATCATGTAAGTCGTTCCGTCCGGAAGAATAGCGGCCGAGGGATTCGTGGTAATGGTGCAATCCCAGTGGCCTGGTTCTCTTGGCTCCAAAAGTGGAGTTTCCCGACGCTTCCAAGGTCCATAGATGGATTTGCTAGTGGCCAGCCCAATCCTTTTTCGATTCCAAACCTCAAGCGCACGCCCCGAGGAAACCGTGTCACCCGCTGTCGGTATGGGACCGCCGTAAGTCGTTCCGAAATAATAGAGTTAATATGTACCATTCGAATATTTAATAGAAGGGTTATGCTGATTAAGTGCATCAAAGTAGGAACGATCCCGTTTTTCGAAGATAACCTCCTTGAATCGCAGAACCGCACCAAATGTAATAATCCTCCATGTGAAAGCCTCCATGTTTTGGGGCTGGGGATAACCTATGATAGAAAGGGTTCTCCATAATGAATTTCCTCCTCTAGAATGATGGACTTATTTCATGACCTATTATATCTGTCAGCAATTAACTCGTTTACTTTTTTTCGACTTAGGTATCCATGGGAAGAGCAGACCACAGCGGAATAGACAAAACCTTGGTTGTAGTTAAAACGGAAATATGTACGTATAATTCCGAAGTGTATCTATTAGAAAATTGAATCCTGTAGTATAAATATAGTAAGCGCTATCAGAGAGGGGCAACTAGCGCATTGAGCAGAAGGAGAATCATGTTGAATACCAATTAAAAAACGGTATGCGACAGGTTATGCTCCAGTCTTTGCATATATCCAGTAATGTGAGGAGATAGAAAAATGAAAATTCAATATTTCTCTGCAGCTGAAAAGTGGACAGAGGCGCTGCCCATTGGTAATGGCCGACTCGGTGCCATGATATTTGGCGGGGTGATGAATGAACATTTGCAATTCAATGAAGATACGTTGTGGTCCGGTTCCCCAAAGGACGGCAACAATCCCAAAGCCAAAGAAGTACTTCCAGAAGTCCGCCGTCTTCTCATGGATGGTAAATTCATAGAAGCAGATAGGCTGAGTAAGGAAATGCTGGGTCCGTACACGCAATCCTATATGCCGCTTGGCGACTTGCACATTAAGTTTGATCACGGGGATCTTTATCAATCTTATCACCGGAGCCTATCTCTTCAAGAAGGAATATCGCGTGTAGAATATCGGATTGGCAATGTTACATACAGCAGGGAAATATTTGCTTCCCATCCGGACCAAGTGATTGTGCTTCGTTTGCAAGCAAGCAAACCGGGTATGTTGAACCTGCATATTAGGCTGGATAGTCAGCTCCATTACCGAACGGATACATTTGGAAATGATCTGCTGCTTAAGGGAACTGCACCTGAACATGTGGATCCAAATTACTATGCCACTGACAATCCGGTTGTATTTGGTGATCCTATAACTGCAGAAGCTATACGTTTTGAAGCGCGTCTAGGGGCAGTACTGGATGACGGTAAGCTGCAAGTCGATCATGACGGCATGCATATTCTTGGAGCTACAGGAGTCACTCTCTATTTCGTGGCAGAGACTAGCTTTAACGGTTATGACAAATCCCCCGGCAGGCAGGGGAAGGATCCTGAGCCTCTTGTCGCCCGAGGGCTAGAGTTGGTGAAGGCGCAATCGTATGATTCACTGCGACGCAAACACATTGAGGACCATCAAGCACTATTTAATCGGGTAGAGCTTAGTTTGGGTGAAACCATTGCGCCAGCCGATATATCGACTGAAAAGCGGATATCCGAATATGGGGCCAAGGATCCCGGACTGGTCGAACTCTTTTTTAATTATGGCCGTTATCTGATGATTGCTAGCTCTCGTCCAGGCACGCAACCGGCTAATTTGCAGGGCATCTGGAATAAAGAAATACGGCCGCCGTGGAGCAGCAACTATACGCTTAACATCAATGCACAAATGAATTATTGGATGGTAGAAACCTGCAATCTTGCGGAATGCCATGAGCCTTTTCTTAGTTTTATCGGAAGATTGTCGCAGAACGGAACGAAAACGGCAGATGTACATTATGGGGCTCGTGGCTGGACGGCACATCACAATACGGATATTTGGTGCCAAGCCTCACCTGTAGGTGATTATGGTAATGGAGATCCCGTTTGGGCATTATGGCCGATGGGGGGACCCTGGTCAACACAGCATTTATGGGAGCACTATGCATTTGGCAAAAATGACACTTTCTTGCGCAATTATGCTTATCCTATTATGAAAGAAGCAGCGCTTTTTTGCCTGGATTGGTTGGTAGATGACGGTTCTGGCCGATTGATTACCATGCCATCTACTTCTCCTGAACACAAATTTGTGACCGCAGAAGGAAAAGCCGGCGTTAGCGTGGCAGCCACCATGGATCTGTCAATCATTTGGGATTTGTTTACGAACTGTATGGAAGCATCAGAAATTTTGCAAATGGATGCTGACTTCCATCAAGAATTGGACGATGCGCGAAGTCGTTTATTTCCGATGCAAATCGGCAAATATGGCCAGCTTCAGGAGTGGTCCCAGGATTTCGAGGACGAAGATAAGCATCACAGGCATATTTCCCATTTATTCGGCGTTTATCCTGGCCGTCAGTTGACACAACATACAACACCAGAGCTATATGCTGCAGCGCAGCAATCCCTGAATAGGCGCGGAGATGAGGGGACGGGATGGAGTCTCGGCTGGAAAGTGGGATTATGGGCCCGATTTGGAGATGGAAACCGGGCGCATGGCCTAATTGCCAATCTGCTTAGGCTTGTTAAAGATGATACAGAAAATTATCAAACTGGCGGTATTTATGCGAATCTGTTTGATGCTCACCCTCCGTTTCAAATTGATGGTAATTTTGCCGCAGCATCAGGAATAGCTGAATTGCTGCTGCAATCCCATCAAGGTTATCTTCACTTGCTTCCTGCTCTACCCGATGCTTGGCCGACAGGCTTCGTTAAAGGCCTAAGGGCACGTGGAGGCTTCGAGGTGAACATAAGTTGGAATAATTGCGAAATTGTTCAAGCGGAGATTTATTCTCATTCTGGAGGACTTTGCAGCGTTCATATCGATGCTTTGGTTAGGAGTGAATTTCTAACGGTGATAGGAAAACGGTATACTCTGACATTGAATCCGTTGACCATTCAAGAACATTGAATGATTCCGTTGAACAATAACTTGTATAGAAGGGCAACAAAAGTATACTCTTCCCATCATAAAATAAATATTTACATCAATTGAAAAAACCGCGGAGGCTTACTGCTACGCGGTTTTTCAGCAATAAGCCGAAGCATCGCTCAACCATGCTCCGGCTTATTTAGTTCACGTTCGCACTCGTATTAGTGTTTACCTTGAATGGCCTTAAGTAAGCAATCGCAGGTTGCAAGATGCATCCCTTCATGGACTATTCCAAAGTTGAGCAGCTCTCCCGCTCTATTAAACGTGAGTGGTCCAAATTGCAGCGGCTTTTCGAACGGTAGCTCCAGACTCTCGGGGGATAACTCAGATAGTTGGCTAAGTTGAGCTGACAGCTGCTGGATGAGCTCTTCCTTCGATGGAGGCGTGTTGGTCCAGTTTGCCGGCGCTGTTCCGGAGTTGAAGAACGATGCGTAACTTGCGGGAATGGCCGATTTCTTCGAGAAACCAAGCATCATGTAGGCATCCATCCAATAAATCATGTGTCCAACGTTCCAGCGAATCGTGTTATTATAGGAAACAGCTTGAATGTCGAATAGTTCCTCTGGGATCGCCTGCACCTGGTGAAGCGCCACTTGACGTACTGTTTTTGACGTGCTGATAATCATTTCTGACATGTTGTTTTCCTCCTTTGAATTGAGAAGCGTTTGATATGTTCTTAGTATAAGTTTCATGGTTTGTTCCATCAATGCAGTCTGAATTACCGGAACGTTAAGTATAAGTTAACGATTATGCATTGACAGTGGGAGAAGATGAAGCAACAATAATTATTGAACATGCGTTCAGCGATGCTTTTGAAAGCGAGTGTGAGCTATGGAGTTAAAACAACTACAGTATTTTATGGCGATTTGTGAAGAACTTCACTTCACGAGAGCCGCCGATAAGATGGGAGTCAGCGCTCCCAACATCAGCCAACAGATAAGGAGATTGGAAGAAGAATTAGGCGTTCTCTTGTTCGATCGAGTGGGAAAAACAATTGTCCTCACAGAAGCCGGAGCGATTTTACAAGAACATGGTGCGGCCGTGTTCGGGCATCTGCAGCAAGCGAGCGATGCCATTGCTGACCTGAAGCAAATGCAAGGCGGATCGCTATCCATTGGTGTCTTGCCCGGTGATGCGGATCTCATGTTCAATGCCTTACTGCTGAACTTCCATCAGACCTATCCCACCATTTCGCTCTCTCTTTTGGAAACCACGAAAATAACAGAACAAGTTCTGGACCGCAGCATCGATGTTGGTGTAACGATCGGGCCCGTTAGCGATGAACGGCTCACATCAATTCCTCTATTTCACGAAGAGTTTTCATTGGCCGTCAGTACAAATGATCCCCTTGCCACTGAGAATTTCATCCCATTGAATAGGCTGAATGCCTTAAACATGGTCATGTTCCCGCCCGACCATCAATGTCGCAAGCTGATCGACCGCTACTGCATGGATAAGGGGTTTACTCTGCAACCTCATATGGTGACAACAACGTTATCCTCCCTCCTCCAGATGGTACAGAGTGGAGTTGGGGCTTGTGTACTACCACGATTGCTGCTGGATACTCTTCAAAATAAAGACATAAAGGTACTGCACCTGCGGAATCCTACGCCTTCTCAGGACATTTGTCTAATCTACCGCAGTGACAGATATGTCGGATACGCCATGCGCACCTTCATTAAAACTCTTAAAGCCTATATCGAAACCGTCATCAATCATGCGAAATCTTCATAGATAACACGAAATTTTGGAATTGTTCAATTTGAATCGAATCTATCAATTCGCGAATACTTCAAATAACATTTGCAAAAAAATCTGCATACACTATAAAAATGGTATCCTCAAAAAAGTGAAGGGGCAGTATAGCCTTCCGGAAACGATAGTTCAACATAATAATGGCAGTCTAGAACTTTAATATTTAAGTTTTGGACTGCTTTTTTTGTTCGACATACCACATGTCTAAAACTTATTTTTCCAAGGCTGCCGTTTTTACCAAACTGATTGGAACTTCAATGCTTAAGGCTTCTGAAGGTTTTACTAAATTATATCCAAGCTTATTCACTATCGTTGCGTTTATTATCTCTTTCTTTTTTATCTCTTTAGCTCTCAAAACACTTCCCTTAAATATGACTTATGCCATTTGGTCAGGGGTAGGAGCTGTTGCCACGGCGCTTATTTCGGTACTGATCTGGAAAGAAAAAATAAATACAGGAAGCATTATAGGCATTGCTTTAATCGTGATTGGAGTTGTGGTTTTGAACTTATTCGGTGCAGGGCATGGTGAGGCAAAGAATACGACAGAAACGGCAAACTCAGTATTTAAGAGAAGTTAGGGGGTTCCTTATCATAAATATGTGATAAGGTCATTACGCTCCCTCGATATGATTACTGATACTCACTCTAGCTCAGATGTGAACTCACCCAATAGATCACAGTTTGAATGCACTGTACCCTAATAAAAATTATTAATGAATCGAACTATATACATAATCCATTTAATGGATACAAAGTATTAATTGTGGGAACAATTGCACTCACTAAGAGGCAGTATCTTTCGGGGTTGAAATAAACTTTTGGAAGCAGTTTTGTGTGCATGTCTGTAACAAATGCCTGATTTCAAGTGTCAATAGATCTGAAAGGGTTATCACGTGGACGATGTCAAGAATCCGTTTCCCACCTAATTTGGCCGGGAAGGAGGTGAGAAACAGCATGTTTGCAAAGCATTCAGGAACGAAAGGAACGATCTGGTTTGGAAGTTTATGCATCGTACTCGTTCTGGCGTTTATACAGCAGAATGCGTATCCCCACATAGCCGAGGCCGCTCTATTCGAGTCGCTGAAGAACCTAACAGGGGACCCAGTCTACTCAGCCAAGCATGTTGGTGAAGACTCCGGGGCTGAGAATTCACTGAAAGCGGTTACCGAACAAAATAGTTTGACGTCATTGGTATCGAACATTCCCGTTGTATCCAACGTTCTGCCCGACAACGGAAAGACGGCTCCATCTTCCACCGATCAGGCGAAAGATTCGAGCGCGTCTTTGCCACCAGTTTCGACTCCGTCTCCGGAGAAAACCTCCGGACTAGGTCTGCTTCCCGATCTGTTAGTGAAAACGCCTTCCATTTCAGTTGATACACCTTTGATTAATGTGGACGTTCCATCAGTGAAGGCGGAAGTATCCACTGATGGGATACCGGTGGTGTCGGTAAACTTGCCTGCCGCAAAAGTGGACACGCCAATCGTGCAAGTAAAGACGCCTGCGGTTCAGGCTGTAGTTCCATTGACGCCGATACCAGCACCCCAAATCAAGGTAGTTAACCCGGTCGTTCAAGTGAAAACGCCTGTGACGGATATCCCAGTGCCGAGCACGAGCCAGTCAAATCTCCCTCTGATTGAGGGAGAAAAGGCTGACGTAGGAAAGAAAGAACCCCTTACCGGAACAGACGGAGCCCAGAATCTGCACTTCAATACGAGTGGGAATGAAAGTCCTACCGCTAGACCGTTTCAAGTGATCGGTAATGTATCCGATGCACCGGTCAAGTTAACTCCGGCAGCGGCTCAGTGGAAAGACGGTTCAGGAAGCAAATCATCTCCGGTTACCACGACCAGAGCTCCTGATCCTCTCGCGGGCTTACCGAGGCTGAAGCTCGGATTATCATTGCCCGTTCCGGCGGAAGTGAATGCTCTGATCGAGCCACAAAAGGCCGCGAAGAACCAGACGGGAACATCAGAAGCAACGCCGATTCGTACGGATCCCGCGAGTGCTTGGTTTTCCGCACCGTTGACTCTTTATACAGGAAACGGTTCAACGGGCGGTGGCGCATCATTCGTTGCTGGAAGCAGCGCGTTCTTTGGAGGTCTAGGTTTTCTTTTTCCTGATATTCTTTTGCCTCCTCCGAAAATAAAGAACCAAAACTATGAACACTCCCGGCCTTTTAGTGCGAATCAATGGTCGAAGCCGCCACCAGCTCAACCACCTCGATATACCTTCTTCACACTCGTCGTTAAACAAGATGAGAAGGAGTGTATATCATATGAAAAATACAAATCCATGGGAAAGATTCCTTTGAAGCGGCAGCTATCAAAGGCGCTGCATGAACAAGCTGCGGACAACCTTTCAGCAATCGATCAGGCTATTTACGAGAAACGGCAACAATTAAATAAATACGCTAGAACATATGGTCTTTCAGACCCGAGATGTCTTCATTGTTCGATGGAACTCGATGAATTAATTAATGCTTTCAATAAGATCAGTAAAACTATTGATTAAACCTTTGTAGGACTCATTTGCATTCATGTTCCATCGTTAGCAACTTATACAAACATTTTGTGCAAAATTCTTGAATGACTATTGCCGAATGTCGCCAACGGAAACAATAGTGAGGAGCTTGCTTTTGAAGCGGCTCCTTTTCTTGTTTTCATTGAAATAAAAGGGAGTTTAACGAAGAGTTAGTGTAAAATCATCACCCATCGGACATCTAAAACATGGTAAAATAAACCAGAAAATACAAGGGTGTGAAAAAACATGATTACTCATTTTGCTCGATTACAGTTAAATACGGTTTCAGTGCAAGGTGTTAAGCAGTATTACCATGATCTGTTACGCTTCCCGATTATTTATGAATCAGATGACGAAATACGTTTTCTACCGACAGAATATTTTACCTTAGGATTCAAGGAAACAGCAGACCCAATAGCTCCAGCACATTTTGCCTTCGAGGTTCCTTATTCAGAATTTGAAAATGTAGTAAAGTGGATCGATAAGGAACGTATTCCACTTCTAAAGTGGCCAGATGGCAGAATTGTGGACGCTTTTGAGACAGGGAAAAATGTTTATTTTCGAGACGGAGACGGGAATTTACTAGAAATCATTACTCATAATTATGTAAAGGAAGGTATTTTACCTCCAAGGGGTCCTTTAAAAATACTTTATCTTAGAGAAACTGGATTTCCAGTAGATAGTGTCATTCATTTCAGAGAATTGTTAGTTAGAATTCTCAACCTCAAACTTGATAAGGTATCTGATAACTTTACTTTCGCAATTGGGGGAACAGCACATGCCGTTATTCCTTCAAAGAAAAGAAAATGGATTCCTATTTCAATGTCTGCTTTAACACCAACGATGAATGTTAGTTTTGGAGTAACAAATTCCATTTTCATTGAAGAAGTCAAAACTTGCTTACAGGAAGAAAATATTATGTACGAAAGTAATGGTGACGGCGAACTTCATTTTAAAATAAATGAGTATAATTTTGATTTATGTATTACAAATTTCCCGGGAGAGGTGCCTAGTCAATTAAATTTACCATATTCGGGATTGTAATCTTAGGTAGTAACTTAACTAAAGTAATGAGCAGGATTGTTGTGTCGATCTGCCATAAGTGAACAATTGGCTCGTCTTTTTCTGGTGATTGCTGGATATACTTGTATATTAACTATCGTACATAGGAGGCAAACTAATGGCAGACGAAAACAAAGTGACAATTAAAGTGAACGACAACGGATCGCTTCGGGTGACGGGGCCGGTCGAGCTGGTGGATGCAGAAGGCAATCCGTTCGAGCACAAAGAATCGTTCTCGTTGTGCCGGTGCGGAGAATCCGGCAACAAGCCGTTCTGCGACGGAACGCACAAGTCGATCGGCTTCAAAAGTACACCGAGAGCGAAGAAGGAGTAAATCTTGGCAAGCGGCAACCTGGTCTCGCATGAAGACTAAAAACGGATCTAGACCATCCCCAGTTGATTACTAGCTGTAATGGGGAACGATATTTAAACATGAAGGGCTGCCGCGTGGCAGCCCTTCACTGCTTTTATGAAGCTGCTCAACTTGTTACGTTAATGTAGACACCTTAACGGACTTAAGAGTATTCTTATGTATAATTAAGATTCGACGTAATTGGCAAGTAAAATGTCATTTTCTAGTAGTTAAGGAGGCCCATATGTATGAAGTCTCATACCTCTGACCGTATTAAAATCCCGCCAGGATTTTGGGCAGGATTACGTCAATTAGGGATTGCCGCTCACGACGTAGCTCGCAAAGCACGACTGCCGCTCACCATTATTACTGAACCAGTAGTCACCACAGCCCAATATTTCGCTATCTGGCAGGCTTATTCCGATCTTATTGGAGACACTGCCAAAGGAATCATCAAGCTTGCGACCATCTTTGAAACAGCGAAGTACCCACCAACAGTCTTAGCGACTTACCACGCTCGTGACTACCGCGACGCTCTAAACCGAATGGCTCGGTACAAACAACTGTGCCCCCCCGAAAGCTTACGGATCACCGAGGAGGGCGAGCACTGCACAATCGAACTGGAATGGCTGGATAACGAGCAACTCGTTCCGTCGATGCTGGTTGGTATCACGCTGGCATTTCTTTTGGAGCTTGGGCGCCGGGGAACAGGTCAACCTTTGACGGCGCGCTTCGTCGAATTTTCGCACGCAATGGGCGATGTACAAGCCCTTGAAGCTTACTTCGGCTGCCGGATCCGGATTGGTGCAAAATGTAACCGGTTGACGCTACATCGAAGAGATCTGGACCGCCACTTTGTCTCGTACAACGAAGAGTTGCTGGAGATTCTGACTCCCGTACTGGACCGATCGCTCAATGAACAGCTGCGCAGCCGCTCAATACCCGAGATGGTCAAGTGGATCATGAAACGTAGCCTCACAGGAGGGCGCCCCGACATTCAGTCTGTCGCGAAGGAGTTGGGGATGAGCGATCGTACCTTGCAGCGCCGGCTTACTGACGATAACACGAGTTTCAAGCATTTGTTGACACAAGCTAGACATGAGCAGGCACGAGAGTACTTGGCAGACCCCTCGCTTGATATTAAAGAAGTGGCTTTCTTGATTGGATATGAAGACCAGAACTCGTTCTACCGCGCCTTCCGCCTTTGGGAAGGTGATACTCCTACAAATTGGCGTACTGAACATTTAGGTGCAAGTATTTACTGAATTTTATCATTTGGCGTGTTAAACAAGAACTTTGGCGCAATATGCTAGTTACTGAACAATCCAGACCAGGTAATATAATCCCTATCCGGAGCACAATGAAAAGGAGAAATGTATGATGGATATGGGATTAAACAATAAAACAGCTTTAGTTACAGGATCAACGAAAGGAATAGGTAAAGCAATTGCCATTGAACTTGCCAAAGAGGGTGTTAATGTACTAATTAATGGACGAAATTATGAAGAGGTAGAACGAACTGTAAATGAAATGAAGTCAGATTTCCCCGCTACCTCTCCTCAAAATGCTACAGCCGATATTGTGGATATTGGGCAAAGAGAAGCTTTATTTGAAAAATACCCCAATATTGATATTTTGGTTAACAATATGGGTATTTATGAAATAATGCAATATGAGGACGTTGACGATGAAGTATGGGAAAAATACTTCCGTACTAATGTTCTTGCTGCAAATGGATTATCTAAATTTTATTTACCTAAAATGTTGAAAAATGATTATGGCCGCATTATCTTTATTGCGAGTGAAGAAGCAATTATGCCTTCAGGACAAATGCCTCAGTATTGTATGACTAAATCAATGCTATTATCATTGTCAAAAAGCTTGTCTAAATTAACAAGAGGAACAGAAGTTACAGTCAATACGATCATGCCAGGACCAACTCTCTCTGAAAATGTGCATCAAATAATTGAGGGTTTGTACCCTAATGAAGATATGACTTTTTCAGAAAAAGAGAAAGAATTTATGACTACAAACCTACCTCAATCAGAAATACAGCGATTCATCAAGCCTATTGAAATAGGTAGACTAACTACATTTGTATGTAGTCCTTATGCATCTGCATTCAAAGGTTCTCCAATCCGTATGGATGGGGGAATGGTACCGACCATTTTTTAACATTTTTTCTATTTCACATATTGTATATTAACGCCAATAAACGCCACAAGATTGGCGGTTTACAACATACTAGTTTAATTTTCGAAGAAACCTTTAGAGTCACGGCACTTCAGACATATCGACAGCAGTGAATGATTATGGTAATATTTGAGAATAATAGATTCAACACAGGAGGTTATATAATGGGAACAAGTAATCAGGCAATGGTAACAGTAGAAACAATCGTTCATTCTCCCGTCGAAAGTGTGTGGAAATATTGGACGGAACCGAAGCATATTACGCAATGGAGTAAGGCTTCCGATGACTGGCATACTCCATTCGCCGAGAATGATCTGAGGGCCGGCGGTAAATTCGTCTCGAGAATGGAAGCCAAGGACGGCAGCATGGGATTTGATTTCGGCGGCGTATACGACGAGGTGAGCTTGAACGAGAGTATCTCCTATACGCTTGGCGACGGTAGAAAAGTGAAGATCACTTTTATTGGCCAAGACAACGACACGCAAATTATCGAATCCTTCGAAGCGGAAGAAACAAACGCCATCGAGATGCAGCAAGCCGGATGGCAGGCGATTTTAGATAATTTCAAAAAATATGCAGAAACAGCTAAAGAAGAATAAAAAACTTTCGCAGCTATAAAAGCGCATGCCGATATTGGCATGCGCTTTGCTATGTACGCCCAGCATGGGCGTCATCTCTAAGTTGAAAGTCATTCCGAAGTGTTGAAATCCTGCGAAGGATTGAATTTAGGTGAGATAAACCTTTAATACTGGGGGAAGAGCAGTTTAAAGCAACAAGAATTAAGTGTTATTCATTGGTAAAAATGATTATAACTTTACTGAGCATAGATCAGGAATTTAAGTTGGAGCTATAGTTAATGAAAACACATTTGTTTCGTGGGAAAGTTGCAGGTAGTCCTTTTTACAGACTGAAGGAAGGTGCTTTCAATAGAACAGATCAGACGGATCTGGATGACAAGGAATTCATAAGAGCAAATTTGATGGGACCTAGATCAATTATCATGGTCGAGGAGCTGACGGAAAATTTATCTTTGAAGAAAGGAATGCGAGTGCTATTTAGGTTGTGGCACTGGACTTACCTCTATCTATTTAGCGCAAAAATTTGGCGTAACCGTTTTTGCTACCGATCTATGGATCAGTGCTACAACGATTATGCGCGTGAGAATTTAGAGTTACTGAGAGCGGATGATGGGAAATATATGAACTTCGTTTCAATTATTGCTTCTAAGAAAAAGAGTAAGGAAATCTAGATTATGATACTCTTAATCTACTAGACGCTTCAACAATATTTATCGAACTAACGAGAGAATTCGGAGCGAAAATGCTATTGTAATATGTTTTTTTTACGAATGCTGCCAACAATCCACAATAATAGAGGTATGCCGATGATATTTATTGGAAATATCACATGAAGCCAAAACTTCGCGTAACTCATGGAGTCGTTAGTGTTTCGTGGCAGCAGTGAAATTACAAAGACAATAGGCGCTATCCACCAAATTGTATGTTTCCATTTTTTTATGTGAAAGAATTGTGCGGTACCAAAACTGGTTATGAATAAATAAAGGGATAGTTTAATAAAAATACCGATGATCCAAAGTGAGACAACCAAAACATCGACGTTCTGGATAAATTCCATTACAGAAATATAGGTCACAGCAGAATAAAGAGGATAAATCAGTTTAGCCGGTAAATTCGGACCAAAGACCATAATTACTATCATTGTCATCGCCAAAACGGCGACTGAAGCGGCTGCAACCCCGAATAAGGAAGAGATCAGAGCTCGCTGGGGTTTAGACATAAAGGCTATTAACATGACCACCATAAAGGATTCTCCTAGGAAGGAGGCAGGACCTAAGCTTCCTTTAACAATGGGTAAAAATCCAGTGTTGGAATAAACCGGCAGTAATCTATGCCAGTCCCAATCATTTACACTAAAAAAAATGATGAGAATACTGCCAATCGTGCTAATAGGGCCGATGATTTCGCTGCAACGACCGATACTTCTAAGACCTCCATTATAGGTGACATATACGATAGCACCTAACATTAAGAGAATAACAATCCATAGTGGCGTCGAACTAAATAAGGCAAGGTAGACAAAATCCGCAAATTCCCTTAAAACGATTCCGGTTATGGAAAGCCACATCAAAAAGTAAGGAATTAGTATGATTTTTCCTAGCCACTTTCCGAGAATCGACTGACTGTATTGAATAAAGGTTTGCTCCGGGTAAAGGAGGCTTAATTTAACTGCAACAAATGTAGTAAATAAGCTTATCAGGGTTGCGAGGATCATTGAAATCCAAGCGTCTTGTTTGGCAAGAAAAACGGTGGACGAGAGGGTAAAAATTGCCGTCATCCCAAATTCCATCGTGAAAATCAGCCAAAATAGCTGATATCCGGAGATTTTCATTTTTTAATCTCACTTTCCTTAAATTGGAGCGGTGGCCCGACTAAGCCAATATATTTTAAATTCATATTCACATTGACCGTGACTTCTATGTCTGGAAAAATTGTATCCCACTGTCCCTTTAATTTGTTCCATTCACTTGGATGCTGACGATTCAAAGTTTGATTGAAACCTAATACATCAGTGCCATATTGTTTTTGAACTTTAGTAATCATTTCAAGAACATGCTTGCTAGTTTCCTTGTTGATTTTGTTCTGTACAAGTTTCAAATTTTTCTGCTTGCTGAGGTCCAAATTCGTATTGTTCTCTCCAACATGTCCCAGTCCACTTAACTCTATCTCCATCTTCACCTTATTTTCCGGTGTTATGCTGCTCTTTAGTTTGCTTCCAAACTTTGTAACAATGACGCCAACACTCCCACCTGCTTCGGGAATATTTTCCGCTAAGTCAAAGTAAGATATTCGTTTGAGAATCCACTGCCGATAAGCGCCTTCAACAAAATTTAAATAACCGACTAATTTATAATCGTTGTTAAAAATAGCGCGACCATAAAAACGGATCGTTTTTTGCGGAGAGTCACCCTGTACGATGTCTACTACAGGCAAAGTTGGGCAGCTTCCTTCGGCACTTGCGGCCATCATAAAGTCGAGATAGGATGTGCCCGTAGTACCTCCAATCGCTTTATGTATTTTGACTGATGCGACGGAAGGGATTTTCTCCAGAGGGTAGGGTACTTGCAAAGCTTCCAAGCCTGTATTTCCCTTGACCACCCAAATGTCCAGTCGAATTCGATTGCCCGGATCTCGAGAAAACGCATCCAGCATATCTTTGATTCCATTTTTAGCTAAATGCTCTCCAATGTAATAATTGCGTCGATGACCGCGGGTTATGATTCGAGAAAGCTTTTGTCGCGCTTTTTGAATGGATTCAAGAGTGCTTTTACCGGTACCCGTCTCAATAAAGTAAGGTTTTTCACCACCGGCTCCTCCTGTTGAGCTTTGTCCAACTCTGGAGGGAATAATAAATTGAGCGGCAGTTAAATACGTCCCATCCTTGTTAAGATCAGCCGATGCGGCAAGATCAAATGCTCGGTCCGAAAGTTCTTCACGATCCCAACAACCTGTGGTTAATGCGATACAGAGTATCAAAAAAATGCAAGCTGCTGGGCGAACTTTCATTTTGCTTCATCTCCTTCATTCCGACTTGGTTTTTGACCTTTGCGAATTCGCAATTTATTTCGTGCAGAACCCGATAATGGTAATGTATACATACTCCACCTTGGCGCTCGGATTAAAACATCCTTTAATTCAGTCCATGTCAATGGTGCAATTGGACTTAAATAGGGGACGCCAAACGACTCCAGATTCGAAAGATGAATGAGAAGGATTATAGAAGCCATTGTAATTCCGTATAACCCGAACAACCCTGAAAAAATGAGCATCGGAAAACGGAGCAATCGAAATGCCGTTCCCATACTGAATCTTGGGGTGACGAGTGAAGCAATTCCTGTAAGGGAAACAACGATGACCATTGGAGCCGATACGATCCCTGCCTGAACGGCTGCTTGTCCAATAACTAGTGCCCCGACAATGCTGATTGCTGAACCAGTCGGCCGCGGCATTCGTATTCCAGCTTCGCGTAAGCCCTCAAATAAAAATTCCATCAATAATGCTTCAATGACAGCCGGAAAGGGAACACCTTCACGAGCAGATGTAATACTGAGCAAAAAATTAGTGGGTAACAATTGCGGATGAAATGTCGTGATTGCAACATAAATAGAAGGTAAAAATAGTGAGATTATAATCAAAAGCATTCGCAACCAGCGAATAAAGGTAGCGTATATAAATCGCTCATAATAATCATCGGCCGACTGAAATGCATTCCATAAGGTACAGGGGACGATCAGTACAAAAGGTGTGCCATCGATGAAAATCGCTACTTTTCTTTCTGCAAGGCATGAGGCAACAATATCCGGGCGTTCAGTGTTCTGCACTTGTGGGAATAATGTGAACGGGTGATCTTCTATGAACTCCTCAATAAAATTCCCGCCAAGCACAGTGTCGATTTCAATTTGACTGATTCGTTTACGAACTTCTTCAATGATCGAATCTTTTGCGATGCCTTCAATGTAAGCAATGACAATAGTGGTATTCGAAAGATTGCCTATGGTCATGGACTCCATCTTAAGTTTAGTGCTATGAATTTTTCTGCGAAGAAGGCTTGTATTCACAGAAATGGTTTCTGTAAAGCCCTCTCTAGGACCCCGAAGGGTAGTCTCACCTGAGGGCTCTTCAATGGCTCGCTTTTCGAAGCCCACCAATTCAGCGATAACAGCATTGTTTACTCCATCTGTCAGGATAACTACACTAGCGGATAAAATACCTTGAACAATATCCTCCATTATCTCCGTTGTTTTTGTTTTTGCGATAGAAACCAGCTGTTGTTCTAACATTAAATCTACGGGGCTTAACTCCCCAAATCCGGGACGGGGAGTTTCTAACATCCAAGGTTTTAGCAAAGTGTTATCTAATGCTTTGGTATCCACCAAACCATCCAAATAAATCAATAAAATATCGATTTGTCCGAAAATTTGAATACGCCGAAAGACAATATCATAACAATTTTTAAAAATATTTCTGAAAATGAGTTCATTCTTCTCTAAAGATTTGCTAATTGGTTCACTGAGTGCTTTTTCAGGAGATGTACTGTTAGAACTTGAATTTTGCTCAGTAGACATGGCATTCCAACTCCTTTAGAACGTATACGACACAAATGAACTGGTGATTATTAGCAATATTTTTATCATTTCTCAAACAACTTTGGACTATGCATATTTTGGAAACTGCGACCGACTATTACTCCGGATCATCCTAAACAGTGTCCCACGAGCATTCACGATCTGGAAGCTCAGGACTTACCATACAAACTTTGCGGCCCTTGAATGAAGAAGTAGAAGCCTTAGGTAGCGATCGAAAGCAATATGAGAGAAGCCGTGTACCCCACGGCTTTTTTCTGACGTGTGGCGATGGCAAGAACTGCTCATTCAAGAGGACAATGTAAACAAATGTATACGACAAGTAATAACTAGTCTCTTTGCATCACGAGACATTTTTCTTAATGTAATAGGTACAGACACTGCTATTCGCTTATACTGTGATTTTGTTACGGAAAGGAGGAAGGTTCACCGTAATAAGTTTGAAACGAACAACAAGTTAATGAGGTTTAATGGATATTTACTCGTGGAGGGAGCAAGGATTATATGAGGATTAAAAAGAAATGGGCAGCAATGACCGTCATAGCCGTTATGTTATTGTCTGTGTTACCGGTAGCACAAGCGGAACAAGATCAGCCCGCACCTGCAATTCGAAATCTTGCACTAGGGCTGGATTATAAGTGGTCGGAAGAGCCGGAAGCAAGCCATCCTGATGGCAGCAAGAAGCTGACGGACGGAGTCCATGGCACATTGAATATGTCAGATCCGGCATGGGTAGGACATGTGAAGAAAATGACCCGCGAAGTTGTTTTCGACCTGGGCGAGTCTAAATCGATTTCGAAAATCAATGCACGGTTTTTGCAGGATTGGCCAACGAATTCGGCTCTTGTTCCTTTAACGGTTTCGATGTACGTCTCTGACGATAATGTGAATTGGGGATTGCTTTCACACAATGCAACGCAGCTTTTGTGGGGAGACGGGCCGCCAAGAGACGAGACGTATACGTGGGATGGCAGCAGTGACGCCATTAAGAGCAAACCGGGCGCACAGATGGCTTATGCACGTTATGTGAAAGTGACCTTCTCCATGCACACAAGAGCGTGGACGTTGATTGATGAGATCGAGATAATGGGTGCAGATGGAAAGCTTGCCGGAGCGGAAGTTGTTCCTGCCGAACCTGTCGGTTATTTGCAGGCGGGAGAAGCTACAGCGGGAATCCGCAATCTCGGTTTGCTCTATAACGGTCATTATCCAGGAGGGAAAGGCGACTGGAGCAAAGAAAAAATTATTCCTAACATTAGCTATGTAAACAAGTCTGGCGAGCCAGTGGATTGGCTGTTTGACGGTGTTCTTTATTTGGGATTGAGTACCCCGGAAGGCCATGGATTTAATGGAAGCGCTAACATGAGCGACTGGAGCTGGTATCTGAACAAGACTTTTGCAAACAACGGCGATATGGATCAGTTGAATGCCGCAACGGTCGAGGTAGGCACGAAACTAAATCAGCCAGACCATAAAACCAAAGTCGTCCTGATGATTCCGGATCCGGGCGAGTATATGAACAACTTTGGTGATGTTGATGGCGATGGCGTAGTTGAAAACTTTAGCGTTTCGGATGTAGGAAGAGATAAAGCGCTTGAGAACAGAGCAAAGGTTGTACAGTGGTATGTAGATCAGGCGCAGTTAAAATGGGCAGCAAAAAATTATTCAAACCTTGAGCTCGCCGGCATGTACTGGTTAGAGGAGCAGATCAGCACATCCTCTACTGGTCCTGATACTGTTAAGCTGGCTAGTGAGATTGTTCATGCCAAAAATTTGAAGTTCTTCTGGATTCCGCACTCCCTGGCTTACAAAGCCTATATGTGGAAGGATGTTGGGTTTGATGCTGTAGCGTTCCAGCCTAACTATTTCTTCGAGGAGTTGGGGTACGACAAGCTTAAAGACGCTTCCAATATTGCCAAACGATACGGAATGACGAATGAGCTTGAATTCGATGATCGTATGGTGAACGATGGCGTATTCCGCGAACGCTTTGTCGATTATTTGAACAGCGGCGTTGAAACGGGTCTGATGCAACCAAACATTTTTAAAGCCTATTACCAAGGAAACAATGCCGTGTATGATACTGCGGTAAGCGGGACGCCTTCAACGCGTATCATGTACGACTGGCTGAATCAGTTCGTCAAAGGCACTTATCAAGTCCATAACGAGGCTCCGCCCGAGGCTGATGTTAAAATGAACGGACAAGCGCTGCAAAGCGGTGTCGTTGTGCCGGATACGGAGAAAGTCCAATTCACATGGTCGATCAAAAATGATGATGGAAGCGGTCTCGCGCAAGTAACCGCCAAATTCGACGGCAAGCCGTACACGGCTGGCACAGAAATTAGTCTTGCAGGCAAAGCAGGCAAACATGAACTAGCCGTCACGGTAGCGGCAACAAAAACAAAGACTACGGCTTATGTGATCCAAGCAGGCATGAATGCTTCCAGCATGCTCAAGCTGGTCGGAGATTTCAAGGCAAATAATCAAATCTCGAGTGCTGACGGCGTCCGCGCGATGAGCAATCATTTGGAACTGATGAAGCGCTTTGAAGGCACGGATGCAGGCGAGGTATCAAAATACCTCAAAGGCTTCAATGCGACGCTCGATCAGCTCAAGAATGAGCAAGGTATTTCTGCAGAAGCTTACAATACATTGAAAGAAGGCGTCTACTTTCTGGTTGGAAGCTTGGCGCAGGATAAGCCTGCCGAAGCCTCCTCGATTGAAGCATCGAGTTTAGCGCCCGGAAAAGCTGTCGACGGCTTCCCTGCCACACGCTGGTCGAGCATTTCGGTTGACAATACATGGTTCCAGGTCGATCTTGGCGAAGTGACCGAGATGGATACGGTACGCATCGACTGGGAGTATGCCCGTGCCAAAACTTACAAGCTGCTTGTCTCTGACGATAACGTGAATTGGAAGAGCGTCATCGCGGAAAATAACGGGATCATCAACGCGCAGGACGGCAAAAATACGATTTTGTTCGAACCGGTTAAGGCCAGATATATCAAGTTCCAAGGCATCCAAAGAGAGACATTTTACGGATATTCCTTCTATGAATTTGGCGTGTACAATCTTGCGAAGAAAGTAACGATCCAAACTATTGACGGGCTTAAAGCGGCAGTAGTTGCGCCGACTAAAAATGTAACCATTCAAGGATTGGCCATGAATGGCAAGCTTGCGGATGTGAATGTGAAAGTGCTTGATCCGCAAGGCAATGTTCAATACGAAGGCAAAACAGCCGTTACCGAAGCAGGCGACTTTCAGTTTGCATTTACGCTTACCGGAAATGTTGAAGGTACCTATGAGGCGCAGCTGGCAACCAACGCTATGAGTGAACCGGTAAAAGTTACATTCGAGTACAAGAAAGCACCTGGCAGCGATCAAACACCTCCTGTCACAACGGCTATTGTCTCTCCGGAACAGCCGAACGGACAGAATGGCTGGTATAAGCAGCCGGTAACGGTAAGTCTAACGGCTCAGGATGCGGCATCAAGTGTAACGCAAACAGTATACAGCCTGGATGGCAGAACGGCATGGCGGGCATATACGGCTCCCATCCTCTTTGACAGGGACGGTGAGTACAGTGTTAGCTACAGATCGACAGATCGTGAAGGAAATGCGGAAACACCCAAAACGATTAGCTTTAACATAGACGTTACCTCTCCAAGCATTACGGTCGCCGCACCTGTTGAAAGAACGTACGCTACCTCCGAGGATGTAACGCCTCAGTTTACTGCAACCGACAGTATATCGGGTATTGACGCATCGAAGACGGTTGCTGTATTGGATGGAAAGCCGGTACAGCCTGGAACTGCGATTGCCTTGTACACTCTGGAGCTCGGAACCCACGAGCTTATAGTTACGGCCACCGATTTGGCAGGCAACACGACAAGCAAAACGTTCCGTTTCCAAACCGCCGCAAGCCTGGATAGCTTAAAAGCGCTGGTCAATCGATTCAAAAACAGTGGTTGGATCGACAATAAAGGGATAGAAACAAGCTTGCTTAAAAAGCTCGATACAGGAAACGTAAAAAGTTTCATTCATGAAGTGGAGGCTCAAGCCGGCAAGCATATATCGAATGAGGCGGCAAAAGTACTGCTTCGCGATGCCCGAACCCTGTAAAAAGCATATAGCATGATTGAAAAGCGGGCCTACTTCAAATTAAGGGGTCCGCCTTTCAACTAGTAGTATTCAGAAGTTCAAGATGTTTTTCAAGGAGGAGAAAATGATAAGGAAATCTTGTTCTATGTTGTTGTCGCTGGTGCTTCTACTTACACTGCTTCTTCCTGCAAGCTTCACTCAAAATGCTGTTGCTGCAGGGCAAACAGACACCGTTTCCCCAAATCATCCAGTTACCCAGTCCGTAAATGAATCCGTTTACAGTGCCGATGTAGGCGTTAATTTATCGGTATATAAAGCGGTATATGCTTCAGGGAATGAAGTGGACTGGCTTGGTCCGGCCAATGCCGTTGATGGCAATGGCAATACAAGATGGTCATCCGCCTTAAATGATGATCAATGGTTCTATGTGGACCTTGGACAAGAATTCGTCATTAACCGGGTGAGTATTAAATGGCAAACCCCCGCGAGCAAGTATAAAATTATGGTTTCGAGCGATGCGCAGCAGTGGACCAATGTCCTGGGAAATGACAGTGAGATTGTGTGCAAAGGAGGGACGGAAATCACCGACTTTGATGATGCCAAAGCCAGGTACGTTAAATTTCAAGGCGTACAAAGGGCTCCGGTAGATGGAAACTTTTACGGATATTCCTTCTTCGAATTAGAGGTGTATAACGCCGGAGATTTGCCTAAAATCGTGAAAGGCATTACCAAAATACCGCCGATCGCAAAGGGACAAACGGAGATCGTTATGCCGAATGTACCTCAAGGCTATAAGGTTTCCGTATATGGCAGCGACAAACTGCCTGTCATCGATAAAGCGGGCAAAATCCACACGCCGCTCGTTGATGCTAAAGTGAATCTCCTTTTCCAGGTTGAAAAGGTGAATAATCCCGATGAGAAGGGCATTACCGGTAACGTGCTTGTTGTTGTTCCTGGTCAATATACGCAAACGACTGACTTGAACAAGGAGCCGAAGGTCATACCGTCACTGAGAGAATGGTATGGCAGAAGCGGGTATTATAACCTGACAAGTACTTCAAGAATCGTTGTAAATCCGGCATATAAAGAAGCCTTGCAAAAGTCAGCAGAGCAAACAAAGGATGATTTGAAGGATATTGGCAACATCGATCTGGAAATCTTTTATGGGGCTCCGCAATCTGGCGACATTTATTTGTCCATAGACGATACATTAACTTGGCTTGGAAAAGAAGGCTATCTTTTCGATGTAAATGATTATGTATCGATTACATCGGCCGAGGTGACGGGCGCATTTTTTGGGACGAGATCCGCCCTTCAAATCTTGAAACAGGACGAAGATCATATCCGCATCCCAAAAGGGACAGCAAGAGATTATCCCAAGTATGAAACTCGCGGACTCATGATTGACGTCGCCAGAAAGTTTTATACGATCGATTTCTTGAGAGACTATGTCAAACTGTTGTCCTGGTACAAGATGAACCAATTTCAAATTCACTTGAACGACGATGTAGGGACACCGTTTGAAGACGGTACAAATACGGCATTTCGTTTGGAGAGTACGGCATATCCTGGACTTACGAGCAAAAGTGGTTCCTACACGAAGGATGATTTTAGAAATCTAGTGCGGCTTGGCATGGATTACGGTATTAATGTCATACCGGAGATCGATACGCCGGGGCATTCACGGGCGTTTACTTCTTTCGATCCGTCATTGGGGAGCGGACCTCATCTGGACATTACAAAACCGAAAACCGTGGATTTTGTAAAAAGTCTGTTCGATGAATATATGGACGGCGATAACCCGATCTTTATCGGACCCGATGTCCATATCGGTACAGACGAATATTGGGGCAGCGATAAAGATGTTTTTCGCGGGTACATGGATACGCTTATTAACCATATCAACAGCAAAGGCAAACATCCGCATTTGTGGGGCGGCATGACTGAATATGGCGGCGTAACCCCAGTAAGCAACCAAGCAACGATGGATATCTGGCACGTACCCTACGGAGACGCTCGGCAAGCGATCAATCTTGGATACGATATCCTCAACACGGAGAACAGCTATATGTATCTTGTGCCAAGATTGTATAAAGAATATATGGATCCTAAATTTATGTATCATATGTGGGAACCGAATGTATTTTCAAATACGACTTTGCCTTACGGCCATCCAAAACTAAAAGGCGCTATGATTGCGCTATGGAATGACATCTCGGATGCAAGCGGGTTATCCATGGATGATTCCCACGACAGGATGTTCCCTGCTGTGCAGGTGTTATCCGAAAAGATGTGGACCGGTACCAGAGAAGACAAAGACTACCAAACCTATGCAAACGCAGCATCTCTGATCGGAGAAGCGCCGAATGCCAACATATCACATAGGCTTCAAGTAGAAAATCAAGACGGCAATGTGTTGAGGTACCTTTTCGAAAACGGTTTCACCGATTCTTCAGGAAACGGTTTCGATGGAATCGGCAAGCATATATCGATCACAAGTGGTAAATATGGAAAGGGTGTGCGATTCGGCGGTGGAGAAAACTACATTGAAACACCACTGCAATCCTTAGGGTTCGGATGGACCGTTTCCATGTGGGTCAAACCGGATGCCGACAATCCTGATGACGCGGTTCTCATGGAATCGCCTATCGGTCAAGTGAAGCTGAATCAAGGTAATACGGGAAAATTAGGATTTTCAAAAGAACACTACAACAGTATCTTTCAATATCAAGTTCCGGCAGGGAAGTGGACGCACTTGCTGCTGTCAGGAGACAATAAAGGCGTATCCCTTTATGTAAATGGAAACGAATATGTTGAAAAATTATGGGTAACGAATGGATCGTCACCACATATTGATACGATGGTTTTACCGATTGCAAAGATTGGAAGCGCAACGCATTCTTTTAAAGGTATCATCGATAATTTGATAATTCTTAATAAAGCTACCAGTTTTGACGGTATCAATTTGGCTTTAAACAGGCATGCGGATTCATTGGCAGCAGAAGCCCCTCATTTATCTGCGGATCAGGCTGTCGATGGTAATGTGGGTACAAGATGGTCGAGTACTTTTACTGACGATACCTGGTTCACTGTAGATCTGGGAAAACAACAAGATGTCAACAATGTCGTCATCAAATGGGAGAATGCTTTTGCCAAGAAGTACAAAATATTCGTTTCCGGCGATGGCGAACAATCGATGAATGTTAAATCCAGCGACGGTACGATCGACGGTCATGGTGGAGTCGAGACGATTACGTTTGACACCAGAAAGGCCAGATATGTGAAGTTCCAAGGAATTGAAAGAGGTACACAGTACGGATATTCCATTTTTGAATTTGAGGTATATGGTCCTGGGCTTTTGGGCAGCTACTTGGGATTGATCAAACAAGCGGAAAGCTTGCTTGAATTGGGAAAAGGAGACAGCAGCCTGAGAAGCCAGTTGCAAGACTTGTTAAACAATTTCCCTTATGCTTATGACAGTTCTATAAGTACGCTTCAGCTGTTGATTACTCAGTTGCAAGAATCGATAGACAGGGAAACCGATGCGACGCCTCCGGTAACGACGGCATATACATCGCCTGACCATCCTAACGGGATGGACGGTTGGCATATACATCCTTTAACCGTAACCTTGTCCGCCAAAGACGAACTTTCCGGTATTGCAAGGACGGAATTCAGCTTGAATGAAGGGGGGAGCTGGCAGCCTTACACTGCTCCGTTAAACCTTAGTGCCGACGGAACTTACGAGGTACAGTATCGATCTACTGATAAAGTCGGCAACGTGGAAGTTGCGAAGTCCATCACGGTAAAAGTCGATCAAACAGCACCGACGATAGCCGTATCCGTTAATGGCGCCCCTCTGTCTGAAGGGACCGGTTTTCAGGATAGCGAGTCGATCACGTTGGAGTTGCACGCTTCCGACACAATGTCGGGCGTTGCCAATCAAACGATCACCGTAGACGGTAATCCGTATACTGATGACGGCACGTCAATGCATTTGGCAGGCCAGTTAGGAACCCATATGATTCAAATCGCAGTGACGGATCAGGCTGGTAACGTATCGCAGTTAGTGACTCATATTGTTGTTAAAACAAGTATCACTTCAATGGAGCGGCTACTGGACTATTATTTTGCTTCCGGTGATTTAAGCGGATCTCTCAAGGATAAGCTTTCCGAGAGTTTGAAGAATGCCCGGAAGCATGAAAATAAAGACAAGTTTAAAAATGCCGCCGAAGTGATGAACGATTTTGTGAAGAAAATAAACAAATCGTCCAAGAAGGATATTATTTCCGAAGGTGCTAAAACAGCCTTGGTGGCCGATGCAAACTCCTTAATCCAAAGATGGTTAGGTAACGAAAGCGATCAGGATCAAGATAGCCAATAAGAACACCCATCGAAAGTACATTTAGAAGTGATAAGAGCCTCTTTCCGATAATTCGAGAAAGCGGCTCTTCTACTCCTTTCATCGAAATTAGATTTTTTTCTAGACAATGTCGAGTAACCAAAAATAAGAAATATTAAACGAAAAAAATTCTCTTTTTAAATAGGAATTTTGCCGTTATTCTTGAGCTAAGACAAATGGGCATGGACAGGAGATAAGTATAATTGAAACCAATCATTCAACTACTGCATTTTGGCTATCATCAGTCGATGAGCTGCATATTTCCTGTTGCGATCTTTGGAACTTTAGCTCTCTCTAACGTAATAGCGGTACCTTTCATTCATCGTTATGATGCCATTCTACTTATACTGCTTGGAGTGCAATATTTCATGTACCGCAGCGGATTAGAGACACGTGATGAAATCAAAGTAATCTGTATATTTCACTTTATTGGATTGTTGCTGGAGTTATATAAGGTATGGATGGGATCATGGTCATATCCTGAGCCTGGGTATACGAAGTTGCTCGGTGTACCGCTCTATAGCGGATTTATGTATGCAAGTGTAGCAAGCTTTATGTGTCAGGTGTGGCGGAGATTGCGGATGGACATGACCGGCTGGCCTGGGCTTAGGTACTCGGTGCTGTTAGGTGGAGCCATCTATTTCAACTTTTTCACACATCACTTCATTCCCGATTTTCGTTGGTGGTTGACGGCACTTGTGTTTATTATCTTCTGGAAAACACGGATCATCTATCGGGTACGGACTATAACTTATCGAATGCCCTTAACTCTCGCTTTTTTCATTGTAGGTTTTTTCATTTGGTTAGCAGAAAATATAGCCACATTTTTTGATGCTTGGAAATACCCTGATCAGCACCAAACCTGGCAACTGGTTAGTTTCAGCAAGATCAGTTCATGGTTCCTTCTGGTAATCATTAGCGTCATCATCGTTGCCCAACTTAAAAATGTTAAAGCTAGTCGAACAAGGAACGATTCATGTTCCTGCAAAGATTGCGTTAATGAGGAACTTTAGGATAATAACGCTTTGAGAATTTTATATTTTATTAATGGGATCTAATTGGTGTCATTATGTATAAAGAGGTTTGGTTATCTATGGGTTGAACAATTATAGGATTCCATTTTCCGGAAAATCTTATTTTTACTTTGCTGCAATCGACAGACCGCATTATGTCAATCATATATTTAATATTGAAGCATACAGAGATTTGATCTCCATATAGCTCATCAAATTCAACCTCTTCCAGTACATCTCCGATTCCTGTTGCTCTTGAAGATAACTCAATAATGTTATTTGAGGAGATGTGTAGTTTAACAATATTGTGTTCCTCTGCCAAAAGGGAGGCGCGTTCTATTGATCTCAAAAAAATAATCGAATCAAAGGTTATTTCTGTAGTAAATGCATCTGGTGTAAGTTTGTCTAGGGAAGGGAAAGTGCCCTCAATCAATGAGGATTGCATAATCAAGTTATTTGTTTTGAATGTTATTTTATTATCTCCAATCGAAATATCTGTTGCTGCTTGTTCGTCATGTAGCATTTTCGAATAATTGGATAAATGTTTTCCAGGAATAATAACATTGGAAAAATTCTTTATCAATTTGTTTCCTACATTAATAACTCTTGAAGCGAGTCGTATGCCATCTGTTGCTACAAGTCTAAGATTTTCGTTATCAAATTGACATGAAACTCCAGTTAAAACGGGTCTGGAATCAGATGAAGAAATTGCAAAACAAACCTGTTTTATTATTTTTCTGAATTGGTCATTCGGAAGACTAATCATTTGAGAGTATTCGAAGTTTGAAATCTGCGGATATACTTCGGGATCCATTCCGCTCAAATGATAAGCTGCTTTGCCTGATCGAATAACAACATTTAAACCTTTTTTGGTTTCAAGTGTTACTAATCCGATAGGTAAATTACGTATGATTTCAGTGAATAAACGTGCTGGTATTACCATGCTTCCACTTTCATGGACTGACATGTGATCTTTTTCGTATGGAATTTCATATTGTAGCATCATGTCAATAGTACCTGCAGTAAGTGTCATTCCACATGGTCCGACCTTCAATTTAATCCCAGAAAGGATAGGAATAATGCTTCTTGCCGGGACAGCATTAGTAACATATTGCAATGCATTAGATAATAACTTTTGAGATACCTCAACAAACAAAGGCTTCACCTATCTCTCACATTTTAGTAATACAAGATTCAATAATATTACGTAAAACTTCCGACCTAGAGCAATCTAGGATACTGCATCGGTTTTCTATCTCATCCCATGTCTCTTTAGATAAGGTTAAAGAAACTTTTCTTGTTTCACCAAAGCCTTTTCTGCCAGCACCCTCACGAGGTCCGCCTCTTGTAAACATCATAGATAACTGACCCTCTTGGTTTGGTACACCAAGTTTTATTTTTTTATCGTTCATAGAAAACACCTCTACATTGATTTGAGTTACTTGATTCAAATTATTCTAATTTAACTTTATCATAATGATATAAAATTGGCAATGGATGGATTTATGGGAGCTTTACCAAAACTGTCGAGGAACCGTATCCTTTACATAATAGACCTGATAATCACATAACGACGAACTATTTAGAGGCGCTTGCTTCGTGGCAGCTCCTCTTTTTGCTCATTCAAGCAACGAGCAGTAATTTTCAACAAAAGCTGTAACAAATCGAATAAATCAAACGTTGATATACTATAGGGGAAAGTGTAAGTAATGAAGATACTCATTTCGTTCTTAATTACTTTATTAATGCTTATAGGATGTAACCTGCAATTTGCCTGGAGGAATTTTGTCCTCGTCTTCCTTCAGCCGTTTAGCCGTTGTTGGCTCCGACCAGATCATATTCAGCAACGGCGCAACCGCTACAAAATCGTCCGGTTGTCGCATCCTTCGAATAACAAAATTTGGCACCTTTTCCTACCTCCACCTTAATCAAGTAAGCTCCCGTAGACATTATCCCATGCCCAGAAGGCCACTTCATGGTAAAGTATGGATATAAAAAAGATTCTACACCGTGGTTGCTGAGAATCGGTAACCTCATAATACGATTGGGCAGAAGAGCGATGAGATCATTCGTAATTACTTCGATAATTCTGTACACGATATTGAACCGCTAGCATTCGGTCTGACTAATCTAACGAAAATTTTAACAATTAATGGTCAAAAGTGAAGGAGCTTGCCAGCTCCTATTTTTGTTCAATCAAGTAACCGGCAGGATTGAATAGTGGGGGGGTGGAATATTATGGATTGAGTTTAATAAATCTTGGAGGTTCTGTTATGTTAAAACCATTATTTGGTGCATTTCCTACTGATAAAAGAATTGCAGGTATACATAGCATACCTATAACAAAAGATGGTTCGATTGTTATGGGTTGGGATAAAAATGAAAAAAGCTTAACTACGATTGGTGGAAGAATAGAAAATAACGAGGATATAGATACTGCACTTGATCGTGAGACCGTTGAAGAAGCTGGTCTTATTTTGGAATCAAATAGAATACCAATTGCATCGTGGTATTGGGATAGTACCGATACTTATACTGTTTTTGTTATAGCTAGAGTTAAAGAATATGTAGATATGCCAGAAGGTTTTGAAACAACTGGTCGAGTAATCATGAATATCGAAACTGCACGTCAGATTATATACAAAATGGAGGGTGAAGGTTTACGTACTGAACTTCTAGATATCGTTGATTCAGTTTATGATAAATTTTTTTCACTTAACTAATGAAAAACAATAGCTTAATAAACACCAGGAAACGGTAGCCGACCTAGTTGATCGGTAGCCGTTTTTTCAACCAACGTGCAGGATAATGTGGTAAAATTAGGTAGGGTGGCGGGTGCAATAGTGTGGGGAAAGTCCATTCCACTAAATTTAGACCTTACTATGCTCCCTCCTTGGGGTACGATGCATGTATTACGATACTGTGCTTTTAGGCGAGGAAAGGAGTTTATCGTCTATGTACATCCCATTCAGACAACTACTTTTGAGAAAAATCATAAGTGCTGGAATAACGACCTTCTTATTTTCCATTATCTATGCTTGGTTGGAGCCCGACCCATTCGGTGCCCGCAGTATACATTCCATCAGCGCCCATTCACACGAAGCATTTCGCATAATCAACGTTTATATGTTGTATGCCGCACCTGCTATTTATATTTACGGAACAGCTACCTCTATGGCCAGTGAACTGATCACACGCTCTGTAGCCCACCGCCAATGGCTGAGACTGACTATCTCAACATTGTTGCATTGCGGCTTCGGGCTTATTTTACTGCGCATCAGCCTCTTAGCGGCCCTCATCTTCTTAATCTCCGACATCATCATTGCTTTGAACTATAAGCAACCACTCACTTTGAAAATTACCCTCGCAAGCCTAATTCTCCCCATTTGCTTGTGGCTCGCGAGCGTTGCTTATATTAATATGACAGGATAAGTACTATGCCAATATCAACTAATTGGTAAGAATCCGCATTATATTAGGTTATTTAATAAGGATGTGAACCACGTGAATATTCATTATTTATCGGAAACTGAGTATCTGGTTAAAGATGTCTTAGTTGATCATATCCATGAGCGTCCGTTTTGCATATTTGATTTAGAGGGAACTGGAATTTTTGTTGAGAAGGAGTACATCACTCAATTTGGCGCTATTATTTATCAGAACGGAAAAATATTACGAAAGTTCAGTTCCTTAGTAAAATCGCCCAAGTTAGTTCCAGAAAGAGTTGAGCAATTAACGGGGATTTCCAATGAAAGTTTAACCAATGCCCCAGCATTTGCTGAAGCATACCAGCAGTTTATAGATTTTTGCGGAACGGCTGTATTGGTCACACAAGCAGGCTATGAATATGATCTTCCAATGCTTCATAAACATTGCCGAATGAGTAATATATCATTGTTTGAGAATCGCGTTATCGATACTAAGGCATTATTTGCCAAATTGCATCCTGAACTTTTTGACGTTTTTAGTACGGATTATCTTGTTAGGCATTACCAAATCAAAACAAATGATATTAAACGTCATGATGCATTAGGGGATTGTGTTTTGATAAGCAGAATACTTGATCAAATCTTAATGGAATACAAAGAAAGAAATATTTATGAATTCAATATCAAAGAAGGTTTAACGGTTAAACGATTCGCTATTCCTGCGATGTATCTTAAGGAGGAATAACTACTAGTTAAATATAATTAATATTTCCATTGTCCATTTTTTCCCAATACATTAAACTGACATTGTAGCTTCATTACTCAAGCCATAGAGAGGTTTTGGTTTCATATGAATTTAGAAGTGTTTCCAGCATTAAAGACTGAACGATTTATTTTGCGTCAGATGTCAATTGAAGATGCACCTGCGGTATTTGAAATTTTTTCCGATGCAGACGTTACAAAAGATATGGGCGAAGACCCATTTAAAAGTATTGAACAAGCAGAGGATTTAATTAATTTTATGAACAATCTATTTATTAAAAATAAAGCTATCCGATGGGGGATTTTTAAAAAAGAAGATAGTACCTTAATAGGTACTTGTGGATACAATGGTTGGGAAATTCATCGAGGTTCACGTGGAGAAATAGCTTATGATTTGGGAAAAAAATATTGGCGAAAAGGGTACATGACTGAAATATTAAAATGCTTAATTTCCTTCGGCTTTGAAACAATGGGACTGTACCGAATAGAAGCATTTACGAATGTAGATGCTATCCCTTCTATAAATTTATTAAGAAAAATTGGTTTTAATGAAGACGGCGTACTTAGAGGATATTCTTACTCTCACGGGGGTTACGTCGATAACCGCTGTTTCTCACTTTTAAAAAGTGAGTGGAATTAATAGAGGGCAAGCTTTTGTTGAAGTCTATGGGTTATAGCTTTCCTGTGAAACTGTGTTGGACATTCAATAGCAACAAACAGGATGACAGAAATGATCGGAAGCAGGCTAAAATAACAGGCAACTATAGTAGAGGAGCTGCTTTGAAGCGGCTCTTTTTTTTTTTTTGATTGGAACCATTTGGAAAAACGAAACGTCAATTTTGTAGATCTATTATGAGGAGGCTTGCTTTTGAAAAAAATAGCGTTGATCCTAGTTCTGTGCATGATTTATATGTCCACTGGCGTCCTAGCAGCGTCAGATATGCAAAGCGGCAAAACAAACCTGCCTCAGGGAATGCCTAAGAAGATTAGTCTTTTGGACACTACACCGCTGTATGCGGAACCTACCTACGATTTTCAAGAGCCGCTGGCTGAGCTCAGTCCTCAGGATGTTGAGGTGGTCTCTACACAGCTTGGGGATCAGAATTACGCTTCACCCCTTTCTTATACGTGGGTTCAGATTCATACGACATGGCTAGGAGATTTGTGGATTAAAGTGGAGAATCGTAAACTTGGTGTCATCCGGCCACTGGACTTAGATATTCAGTTAGGTGAAGAAACACCGCTGTACAATCTGCCTTATGCCGAATCTTTGAACGGAGCCAGCCTATTGCCACAGAACGTGCACGCTAAAGCTGAATTCGTCTCGCCTTCCGGTTTCTACGCTATTCAAATAGAAACCTCTT
The DNA here is from genome assembly GCF_013141785.1 of Paenibacillus germinis. Classification (NCBI taxonomy): domain Bacteria; kingdom Bacillati; phylum Bacillota; class Bacilli; order Caryophanales; family Paenibacillaceae; genus Paenibacillus; species Paenibacillus germinis. The sequence continues at coordinate 26,971 of NZ_WHOC01000170.1, read as the reverse complement.
GGTTAGGCGATCAATGGTTGCTACAACCTAATGTAAGCAATGGCATAGCAGAAACACTCTCATTACCTACTGCAACGAGCCCTGATTATGACGATACGATGCTGATTAAAAACATTCAAGTTGTCAAGTTTGGTGAACGAACTTTTGTCAAAGGAGATTTGGTTCTTCAGAAAGAGGCTTGGGAACGTGGAAGAGCTAAGCCTCGGGGTGATGTTGCAGTCTCCGGCAAGCTTACGTTTATGGATATGCCAGGAAAAACCGTGTCAAGAGTGCCCTATGCTGTTTGGTCCAAAGCAGGGGAAAGTCTGGAATCCTCCCTTTTTCTGCCTGTCAATGTGGACCTGTCTTCAGTTGTTGTAGCAACCTTGCAGGATACGTTTCCTTTGTACTTCGGATTACCTCTACCGCCATTGTTAAATCTCACGGATCCAGATGGAAAAGTATTAGTAGGTATTCTTCGCCATTATTACACTGGTGATTACTCTATTGCGCGAGCCTGGATTAGTGGGAAATTGCCTGGGAAGCATACGTACCAATTGACACTGAACTTTTATTCAGAGGGCAATCAATTGTTAGGGACCGCGCATGTTACCCAACTTCTACACGGTCCTGAATCTCCGGATCAAGCGGGAGATGAAGGCGGCGGAACACCATACAGCATAGATATCGTAGGCCAAGGTGATTGGACGAATTACATAAAGGTTACAATTAAAGTAGATCAAGTATCGGATCATTCATAATCAACATTCATTGGAGTTGGTATTTATCGCATACGCAGCAGCATTTCTACTCTCTTTTTTCATCGTCTACTTATTAATTCCCCCACTGGGTAAATTAGCGTTTCGTCTTAACTTTGTGGACAGACCTAGGCAAGATGTCGAAAGAAAAATACACCGTGAACCGATTCCACTAACAGCGAGTTACGCTATTTTTATAGGTTTCTTCATTACTTTATTGTTATTTATAAAAGGCTTTACGCTCCAGACAGGAGCAATTGTAGCTGGGTCTGTGCTTTTACTGATCATTGGTACCGTGGATGACTGGTATAAAACCAATGGTAAAGATTTTCCGAGTTTACCTAAGTTCATTGTTCAGGTATCCTCGGCTGTGTTGGTGTATGCCTCGGGGATCACATTTAGTGGATTCTACAATCCGTTCAGCGGAGAATTTGTACTGCTCTCGGATTGGCTGCAGTTCATTTTAACTATCCTATGGATATTCGGCGTGACGACAGTAATTAATTTCTCGGATGGGATGGATGGTTTGGCCGGGGGGCTTTCAGCGATATCCGCGATCACTTTGTTCGTTGTGGCGTTGGCAAAAGGTCAATCCGACTCCGCCATGATGGCTATGATCCTTGTTGGCGTCACCGTCGCCTACCTACGCTATAATAAACCACCAGCCAAAGTGTTTATGGGGGATGCGGGTGCAACATTTCTTGGTTTCATTCTGGGTGTGATTGCACTGGATGGCGCCTTCAAACAGGCAACGGTTTTGTCCCTTTTTATCCCTATCTTGGCGCTTGGTGTACCCATTTTTGATAATATATTTGTTGTCATCAAACGCTTATTACAAGGCAAACCAATCTATCAGGCCGACGCAAGTCAGGCCCATTACCGATTGCTTCGTACAGGACTAAGCCCGAAACAGGTTGTCATGTTCCTCTATTTGATTAGCGGCTGCTTAAGCTTGTCGTCCATCATATTGCTGTTACTTCATGTGTAACTTATTATCTTCATTGAGTGTCGGGTGACAAGGATATTATCCTTTACCGATCGCTATTCACACCTTGATTGCGGTTAGGGATGTTAGGGAGCTGCCTGATGTGGCGTATGTTCCTCTTTAAATATATCTTTCAAGTGCGGTATTCTTTATCCAGAAAAGGCTCATGTCAACCTGAGACTTACTTTACAATAAGTGACGAGCACTTTGCGCAGCATTTGACCTAAGTTTAGAGTTTTTCTCAATCTTTATCGTAAAGCTGATTAAAGCAAGAAGTCCTACGCAAACGAAGAGGGGAAACCAGCTTTTTGCAAATCGACCGGCCTCCATAATCGCCAGCATCACAAGTGTGGGCAGCAATGGCTCGCCGTATGCCTTCCACCAGTTAAGCGCAAACTTTTCATAGTAATAAAATACGATCATCGTCAGGGCGGACACAGCCCAGCCTCCGGTATAAATCCAAACTGCGAGTACAGGGTTGCTAGCAGCAACTAGAGGTACAAAAATAACAACGAAAATCCCGGCGGCAATCATGACCCAGAAGGAGGATTTCGTCTTGCCAATACCCGCCATAATACTTCCGCCTAGACGGCCAACGGAAGAGAAGAGGACGCCTAGCGCCATTAAGCGAATGTACGCAGCGGAATCGCCTGTCGAATAATCCGAACCAAATAAAAATTCATTAATCTGATCTGGATATAAACAAATGATTGCTGTTAACGGATAAAGCAAGAGGTTGTTGTAACGGATACAACTCGTACCGCGACGCTTGCTTTCTTCAACATCCTGCGCGCTCTCTGCGACAAAGGGCAGTGTGACTATCATGAACGCCCATGTGATGATTCCGATAAAGCCGGTAATACGAAAACCGTTTGCTAAATAACCTACGGCCAATACGGAGCTGGAGCCTACCATCATGACGAGAAAAGGCTGCTGAAACGCCTTCGCAATATTACCAGCCCAGGATGGTAGCCCGTATGCTAGCATGCTTTTGATCTCCTGAATCGGAAGAGGACCGAACCATCGAGGTTTATGCACACGTTCAACTTTGATGCAAATAATAAAGGCTGTCAGGAGTGCCCCAACGCCCATCCAAAGTGAAATGTTTTCCAGTAAATTCATCCTCCCACGCGGCAAAAGCACGCCAAATACCGTACCGATCGTGGACAGTGCCGTTGTAATAACCATAAAGAAGGCTTGCGTTCCGAAATCGCGGTTTCCTGAGAAGGAAGCAACGCCAATGTTTAGAATCGAGTTGAAAATAAACATGATCGAGCTCAGCATCAATGCCCCTCGAAGCTCTGTCAAATGGTAGTAGTTCGCTAATATCGGAGCTAAGGCGCAGAGCAGTAATCCGATAAGGAGGCTGAAAAGGGTGCTGCCTGTCAAGGCGACACGGAAATTCGTTTGAACCGCATCCAGAGGTTTTCGCGAAAACGCATAAATTAAGGAAGAGTTGAAGCCGAAATTGAGAAAAAGCGACATCATTCCGAAGATTTGCAGCAATAGGTTAACCTCGCCAAACAGATCAGGGTCGCCCAGTTCCCGGGCGAGTACGATACTGCCTACGGTTTGCAACATTTGATTGATAAAAAGTCCGAGACCGATGATGGAAACATTTCGAAGCAAAAAACGCTGTGTATCTGTTAATTTGAAACGCTGTGCACGCATGGGGACGTCCCCTTTTCCATAGATTAGGTCTAACGCTGAGATATCCAAAGCGTATCAAACACCGCATTGCATGACAAACCAAGAATTTGAAGGAAAACGGAGTAAAATAAAGAAATTCATTGCATATGACGGGCTGCTAATTCCTGTAAGAGAAATATGGCATTACGTAAGTAAAAACGGAAGGGAATTCAGTTAGCCCACTTTCTAGTCGAGCTGTCTATTCGGTCAGAGAGTGATGCCGCCATTGTAAAATGACAGGGTCATTTTATTAAAAGCCTTAGATGGCGACGGCGACTATAGATGCGGCAGCGCGACAAGAACATCTGCCGATTTTTGGGAATTACAACCAGTAGTGACGTAAAATATGGATGATAAGCGAATATCTATGCGTATAAGGGGGGTACGCCCATGGGTATCATTGGTAACCGCTATACGCTCAATCAACCGATCAAGAGGATGGCGAACGGGTTGTGGTTAAGAGGGATGGATCTGACATTCAAACGCGATGTTCTTCTATATACTTGCCAAGAGATAGACGAATCAGCGCATAAGGAAACCTTGCGATGGATGAGAAAAGCATCCCAGATGTCCGACGAGCATTTCATGCATATTCTGGACGCAGGTTCAGAAGACGGAACGTTGTTTGTTATTCTTCAAGCGTTAACAGGAAGTCCTTTGTCCGATCGACTGAGCGATTTGGAGATAACAGGTCACAAGGCGCTCACGTATGTGTACGAGCTGGCCAAGGGCATTCGAGAAACTCGCCTCAATCGACTGCTAGAATGTACGGTTGACGCGGAGAATATATGGATTGAAGATAATGGACGGTTGCGGATCATGAATTATTGGACGGAAGGGAAGAACGGACGACGCGGTGTGCCTGGGCTGGCTCTACTTCTGTACCAGCTGTGTGCCAAAACGGATATCCCGACATCCTCTATTAGTGCATACTCATTCGACCTGAATCGGTCGTTTGCGGATTTCTCGGATGTAACTCGGGAACGTGCCATAGATTTGGCCTGCAAGGCGTATGAAGGGACATGTACGCTTGCTGATTTTCAACAGGAACTGGAAGTACTGCTTGGTATCAATGGCGAGAGGAAGACGAAACTTCTTACATCGGTATTACTGGCTAACGATATGAAGTCGTCAAGCGGACAGAAGTGGAAATCCGCCGTAAATGAGCCCAGGGAGCTTCAGGCTACTAACCGCAAAATGGTGCAACTCAGCAAGCTGTTCCGCGAATCGTTCCAGCTGCGCAAGTGGCGTCTGCTTTCTACGGCCGTCTTCGGTGTGCTCGTTCTGCTGCTCTGGCTGTCACTGCGTCCGCACCCGGACCTTGTGAACGGCACTAAGCCGCAGACAATTCCGACGCCCGCTTCTACAGAGGTATCAATAAATCGTAACGAGACATCTAAGCCTACAGCATCGGCATCCGAGATACCGGCTCAAACGGGCGCGCCGACTCGGACGCCTATTGACGCCGATGATCAACCGGCAGTCGATGGCGAGGTACAAGCCAAGGTAGGCGTCGTTCCTGATTTGGTCACTCATACTAGGGAGGATGCCGAGAAGATGGCAATTGCCTCCGGGCTTCGATACCAGTTTATTCTGGAGTCGAATGTCGCCGTTAAGGGGGTCGTGTTTAAGCAAGACCTAACTCCCGGAACTGCCGTCAAAAATGGCGATCGCATCAAGTTCTGGGTGAGCAAAGGGATATAAATAGGAGGCGGTTTTACCAACGGTTTATGGGGCTGATTGGCCTAAGAGATATTGGTGCTGAAATCTAGCCCAAAGTTAGCAGGTTATCAGCAAGTTACAAGTACTCGAAATTTGGGCGGACTTTCTTGTGCCTCGGACTTCTTGTGGATACGTTGCTATACAGTTCCCTTTCAGAACAGTATGAATATACTGAATGAAGTATCGGCCTACTGGAAGGGGAGACAGAATGAAGCGAAAATCTTGGCACGTCTTGAAGCCTCGAGTCAATACGCAAATACCCCGCATAATTGCAACTATTCCTGTAAAAAGCCCAGTCTCCAACATCGTCGTTAATCCGGTGACGAACCGCGTGTACTTTTTACAAGGCGACAACGATTTGAGTGTTCTGGATGGGAACACAAACAAAATCATAGCAACATTGAAAACGGGACAATTGCCTTTCCAAATGGCAGTCAATACGAGAACGAACCGTATTTATCTTGTTAACTTCTTTGATGGTACTGTTTCCGTTATTAACGGCCGTACGAACCGGATCATCACAACTGTTAAAGTGGGAGAACGCTGCGATGAAATCGCACTTAATTCAAGAACGAATCTGATCTATATAGCGACAATATCCTTATCGTCTAACAAGGCCAATGTTGCTGTTCTGAACGGGAGTACCAACAAGATCCAAAAGAGAATCCCTTTTATTGGACGTCCTTCAACAATTTCAATTGATGAAAGAACGAACCGAATTTATGTGACGAACACCAGTAAAGATACAGTATCAGTTATTGACGGAAGTACGAATAACATTCTGACATCTGTCAAAGTGGGGCGAAATCCAGTCATAACTCCGGCCTTAAATACGAGGACAAACCGACTTTATATTGCTAACAACCTAAGCCGATTCTGTTCCGTATTGGACCTGCTAACGAATCGAATTCACAATATTCAGCTCGGCAGACTTCAAAGTGAAATTACTCTTAACCCTGTGACGAACCGAATCTATGTATCAAGCGCACAAATATCAGTAAAGGGGCGGATGTTTGTCATTGATGGCAGATTGGATCGTGTGATCAGAACGTTAACTATTCCTTCTTCAACAAATATGCTGATAAACCCGCGTACGAACCATTTATTCATTACGGAGTTTCGGGAGACCGGAGCAGCTCCGCTAAGTGTCTATAACGGCAGCTCTCTAAAGCGTATCGCAATTCTTCGCCTCACCAAGAGATCAGGTGCCACGGTGCTTAACCCCCAAACAAGCCGAGTCTACTCAGGCGGGGAAACTAATATTACGGTCATTCAGGATTAGGTCCGCAAAAAATAAAGAGCCGTCTTCCAAACCAAATTGGAAGGCGGTTCTCCTATTTGTATGAATTCAAAAGAGAATCGTCCAGCCTGGTTTCACTTGATTCTTCGTATATGAGACTCCGGCGACTTTTAGGCCGCTACGTTCGAGTAGAGTAATAATATCACCCTTGTCTCGGAAGAAGGCAGGTTCAGCTACTGGGATGGACATAAACTGTCCGGGTTCGATGATGCCATGAATCTTGTACTTTTGTTTAGCCTTGTTTGCGATTACCCACCCTGTTAAGTCTACGGCCCGATTGGAAGCATTCAGCAGTGTGACCGTTTCGTAACTGCCGTCTTCAGTCAGCGCGACGACCCCTGCGATTCGAATGCTGCCGCCTTCCACCTGAACAGGTGTTGTGTCGGTATTAGGTACTGGTTCCTCCGCAGGGTCAGTGATTACGTGTCCTGAATTATCGTCGGTGTGCCATGACTGAGACTGAAAAGCGAGGAATACAGCGATCCAATTGTCCTCCGACGGGAAGTGAATCAGCAGCGCCCCGTCCTGGTAGACACCGTCGTCTTTCGTAAATGTACCACTATTACCTTGATTCATATGAATATCGTGAATGCCGTTGCCGATTTCGAATCCAAAAATTTTGTCCGATTTGCCGTGTTCAGGACCCCATCTTTCACCGAATGCGTATATAACGGCATCATCTGTTTCCATCGCGCGCCTGATGTAGAAGTCAAGCTTCTCGTTCAGATCGTTGTCTCTTCCCGGTATATTGAAGGCAAGCGGTATCATGTTACGGCGATCAAATAGATTGCTACGAATATAATCGAGTGCCTGTCCGTCAGGCTTGCTTGCCAGCGGCGAAAAACCAAATGGCATAGCAGACAATTCGGCCGTCGTGACATGCTGAAAATGCTCAATCGTACAGTACAACAGCTCGGACGGACTAAGCTGCGACTTGACATTGATCGCTATGCGGAAGTGTTCGTTATTTGCGATAGCGTGCACCTGGTAATGCGGGTTCTCGTTTGTGCCGAGACGCCGGTCGTGTGCTTTGCATTTGAGCATTCCGTAGGGATGGATAGGCATAATAGTCCTCCTTTAATCCGGACTCGAAAATGTCCGTTGTTCACTCAATTAACCTTTCCACATAAGGGGAATAATTCCTCTTTCTATTCGTTGTAACTTTTTGTAAACCATGATACACATATAAAAACACGACATGAAAAGGTAAAAGTAAATGTAGAGCGAATATATATCAGAGGTATCTATTTCCTGAATTTTCCTGAGAGAAGAAGAGTACGAAGGGTGATACGCATGGGTGTACTAGGGATTTCTGAAAGAATCGATGTGGATCGGCTTCAAACTATATCTAACCACATTCTCCAAACCGAAGATGGCTTAATAACAAATTGGTGCTGCGATGAGATCGGGTCGGCCAATCGTAATTTCGTGACAGATGGGGTCTACCGTATATCGGGAATGACCGACATCGGTGAAGGTGTGATCCGTTCCTGGACACTTGTTCTCAAAGTCGTAATTGCCGATCCTAAGAGGGATGATCCAGCTCATTATAATTATTGGCGACGTGAAATTTTGACTTACCAGTCAGGTTTACTTAACAGTTTGCCAGCTAATGTTATAGCACCGGAATGTTTTGCAATCGAAGAAAAGGTCGACGGATCGGTATGGCTGTGGCTAGAGGAAATAACACATGAGCCACGATCGTGGGAGTGGAACGATTATGCAAACGCAGCGGAAAAGCTAGGGGAATTCCAAGCTTCCTACTTACTTGGTAACCCATTGCCCGAATTACCGTGGGTGAATCGACAATGGATGCGTTCATGGATAAAGGAATGTAAGAATTATCGGATTATGCCCTATGAGAGTATAAAAGAACTGATTGTTTCAAACAAGAGATTGGCCGCCATCAACAATCGATTTAATCTATTGGAAAGATCAATCAACGACTGGCTGATAACACTAGAGCTTCTGCCGAGAACGTTTGCGCATCAGGATTTTTATGAATTAAATATTCTGTTGAATTCCGATCGTTTACAAAAAGGTAGGCTCGCCGTGATCGATTGGCAGTTCGCTAGCATATCTGGAATAGGAGAGGATCTTGGCCGGTTCATAGGGTTATCCTTTAGCCGGGGGCATGTGCCGATTGATAAGTTTAGGGAGTACCGGGAGCTTTTTCTGTCATCTTACATAAAGGGAATGAGACAAGCAGGGTGGCATGGTGACGAGACGCTTCCTCGTTTCGGCTGTCTGGCCTCCTTTGCCTTACGTTCTGTGTGGGAAGTACCGAAACTACTACAGAAACTAGAGCAAGATGCGGAGTCACCAGAGAGTCTACGACTGATGTTAATTACGGAGCAACAGATGGAAGCTGCGACAGAAGCTGAGCGATTGCTGATAAACTTGAAGTAAACAGATATTTAAGGTTGCTTGTAACTATCCTGAACCAACACCAAAGGCTTCCGTGGGACGATCAGCAGCCTTAGCTTCACTAACGGGCAGCATAGTTTTAAATCATGTGGTGTGAAGCGTAATAAGTACATTTGACATTAGTTTGATATCAAACTATAATATGGTTATGCAAAGTAGAGATGCCATTTCATTAATTTCCAAAATTAGAGAGAAAGTTAATCGGTTTATTGCAGCAGAGATGGTGAAGCATGGGATAGACGGTATTGGCACTTCGCATGGTGATATCATCTATGAGCTATTTAAGAAGTCCAGACTCACTATGGCGGACATTTCAAAAGGGATTAATAAGGATAAATCTACAGTCACAGCACTAGTTGACAAGTTGGTCCGACTCGGATATGTGACAAAGGAAAGGGACAGAGAGGATACGAGGGTTGTTTATGTTGCTTTAACCCATAAGGGGAGTGAACTGGAACCGATCTTTGAATCAATTTCTAAAGAAATGTTAGATTTGTTTTACTTAAACATTTCTGAAAAAGAAAAAGAAGATCTGCTTAACGTTTTAAAAAAGATTTATTACAACTTTTAAATTTTTTTAAATAAATAGTTTGATATCAAACTAAATTTGAGGAGGAAATAATCGTGAAAGATTTTACGAAAGAATTGCCCGATCATATGGAGAAATACATTGGGGAAAACGATTTATTTTTAGAGATATTCGAGGGGGAAAACCTCCCGAAAGCAACTAAAAAAAGGCCACCTTTGCTTTTTGTACACGGTGCTTACTCAGGAAGTTGGATGTGGAGCAAATACATTCCTCACTTTATCAGTGAAGGGTGGGAATGCTATGTCATGAACTTGAGAAGTCACTACAAAAGCAGGCTGCTGGACATGACTAAAATAACGTTCGAGGATTATTTGGAGGATATTAAAGAGGTTATCGCTGAGTGTGGTGTTTCGCCGATTCTTATCGGATTTAGCATGGGGGGGATCTTGAGCCAGAAGTTGGCTGAAACCGTCGAGATCGCAGGGTTGGTGTTGATCGATTCAGTAATAAGTAGAGAAGTTCATGAAGTAGTACCATACAAAGAATTAGCCCAGATAACACCTGGTATCATATTGCCTGCCCCAGCCCGTGAAGAGCTTTCAAGCATAGATGAAACGACAGATGACATTGAATTTCAAAGAAAGTATCTGACAATGGAGTCATCAAAGGCATTTAGCGCTTTTTCTTTTTCAATCGAAACAAAGGGTATATCAATAGACAGTAGTTTAATTTCTTGCCCGTGCTTGGTCATCAAAGCAGTAAACAGTGATGATGACGACCGCCGGGGTAGGGTGACAGCGGAGCACCTCCGTGCTGCATATAAAGGGCTTTGGAACACAACTCATACCGGCGTGCTCGTAGGGCAGAGATATATGGAAACAGTCGATACAATCATGAACTGGTTAAAAAGATTTTAAAATGGACGGCAGGCTAAGATTGCACATCGTAGAGTAGTGTATAATCAACCGCTAAGGCGCGCTTTGCCGTGAGGGCATCCGGAGGACGAATATGGAGGCCCATGTAATCTCATGGACCCACTAAATTCATGCAAATTCACTTAATATTGCTCTGCGATGTCGGAGTTGACGGTGAAAAATTTTTTGCTGCAAACCGCCGTGCGGCCGCCACGCACAGTACGACGGCGATATTCACTGCAACGATAGTCCAACTGACTGACTCGTGCAGAACGAGAGACGCAAGCAGCAGGCCGAAGAAAGGCTGGAGGAGTTGTAATTGTCCGACCGCCGCTATGCCGCCCTGGGCAAGACCACGATACCAGAACACAAAGCCGATGAGCATGCTGAACAGGGAGACATAAACAAGACTAAAGAGAGCGGAACGACCGATACCCGTCCACGAGTCCGGCATGTAATAAAACGAGAGCAGTGACATAATGGGAAGCGACAGAACGAGCGCCCAGGAGATCACCTGCCAGCCCCCTAACTTCCGTGAGAGCCGCGCCCCTTCCGCATAGCCGAGACCGCACACGATGATAGCAGCCAGCATAAACGCATCGCCGACCGGCGAAGATGTAAACCCCTGGGTTAGGGCGAATCCTGCCACAAGGGAGCTGCCTATAATTGAGAAGATCCAAAAGGTTGGTTGGGGGCGTTCACCGTCGCACAGTACGCCGAAAATCGCCGTCGCAAGCGGCAGAAGTCCAATGAAGATAATGGCATGCGCGGATGTGACATACTGAAGCGCCAAGGCTGTCAGCAGCGGGAAACCCACTACCACGCCAAGTGCTACCACCAATAGCGGAACTATGTCGCTTCGGGCAGGCCGTTGTTGCCGGAAGACGAGGAGAAGCGCTCCCGCAAGCACACCAGCGATTGCGGCGCGGCATACGGTGAGGAACAACGGATCAAAATCCACCACAGCCACGCGTGTTGCGGGTAGCGAGCCGCTGAAGATGAGTACGCCTAGGAAACCATTGATCCAGCCGCTTGTCGTTTTTTTCATTACAATCACCCCGAAATATTATTTCATACGAAAATGCACTCGACACTTTAAAGTAACCATGTACGACGATACGCCTCCCATAATGACGCCAACTTTCATGTGCGCACCTCGTTATCTCATAAGTTGTTTGGCCGTCTGGCCGATAATTTCTATCCCTTTGCCGATATCATCATCCGGCACTTTCGAGAATCCGATCCGCATCGTATGCCTTCCTCCGCCGTCTGTGTAAAACATATCGCCAGGCGTAAAAATTACCCCTTGGCTGGAACACGCATTAAGCAGCGTCGTCGTATCGAAACACTCATCGAATTCGACAAACAGATGCAGGCCTCCGTCTCCCGATAGTCTTTTATAAGGGAGGTGCATTTCGCAGCATTGCTTCGTCCACTCGTATTTTCGTTTATATTCGGCACGGGCTTTTTTCAAATATTTCTCCAGATTGCCGTTATGGAGATATTGAAAGAGCACCGATTGATCAAGTGTCGAGGTGTGAATGCTGCGGGCCCGTTTAATGCTTTCCAGGTAATCGATCAGCCGGCGGTCAGCCAAAACCCAGCCAACCCGGAGGCCAGGGAAGAGCACTTTGGAGAAGCTGCCGATATAAACAACTCCATTGCTCTGTCCGGCCGTTGCGATTAAAGGGGACACATGCGAACCCGAATAACGCAATTCTTCGTTAAAGCCGTCTTCGATGACCGGGATGCGGTGACGGGCCATGAGCTGCATGATCGCCAGTCTTTTCTCAGGGGACGTTACGATGCCAGTAGGATTGTGGTAGGACGGGGTAAAATATGCGCAATCGTAAGCTTGTTCCTTCAATGCACGTTCTAGCTCGGTCAGATTGATGCCGTCACGCTCCATCGGAATGCTAGTAATGTCGAAGCCGTTCAGTTTCAAGTTTTTGATGGCGGTGTAATGGGTCGGGTTTTCGCAAATGACCGATCCGCCGTCTTTCCTGCGAAGGGCGGACATAACGATATCGAACGCTTCCGTGAAGCCGCTCGTTATCAGCATATCTTTCCCGCTAAGATTGACGCCCTTTTGCTCCATATATTTCAGCAAATAATCGATAAGCGGCTTATAACCTTTCGCGTAGCCGTAATTCAGCAGTACGCCTCCCTCCCTCGCTATTCGGTCAAGAAAAGCGCGCTTTACATTGTCCAGATCGAACAACTTTTCGTCGGGCGCAATGCTGGTAAAGGAAATGACGCTTTTGTCTGCGCGAATGCCGCGTTTCATCCGGTCCAGTTCTACTGCTTGCCGCGCATATCCGTTTATACGTGATTGCCAATCGATTTCGCAAGATGGGGCGGTTGCGCCCGGGGGAGCGGAAACTGCAGCAACATAGCTGCCTTTCCCCTGAACCGCATAGACGAATCCGTCCCCCTCCAGCTCGGCATAGGCGGAAATAACGGTGTTGCGGCTGACGGCGAGCAGCAAGCCGAGCTCGCGTGTGGAGGGAAGCTTCTGATCGGCTTGCAGGGATCCTTTTATAATCAGACGTTTCAAGTAATCTTTCACCTGAATATAGACCGGACGGTCATCCGTGATCTTGAAGTCATTAAACATGTACATCACTCCTATATTCATGATGACACAGATGGGGAGGGAAAAGAAAGAACCACGCCCCGGGATTTTTTGCCGGGGTGTGGTTCCGGAAGCGGGTTATTTGACATGAATGATTATTTTTCCGCACACCTACAGCTTACGCTCAGGTCGTGCAACTTGGCCGTAGCAGCCTTCTTGTTAAAATCAAATTAACAATAACTAAGTGAGGTGCATTTTATGAAACGAGAAACACTCTTTTTAAAGGTAGTTGTTTTTCTTATTGGAATTCCGATTCTTGCTTTGTGTATATTTTGGTTGCCTTGGATAGCTAATGAAGCAGCAGAACATTAGTCATAGTTGGCTTATTTGAAATATCACGTTTTAATAGAGGGGGTATAAGAGTAAATGATTTTATTTATTGTGGCTCTGCGCCCCATTCCATGGTATATATGAAATGACTCAAATTTGACGAATGGAGTGAGATGAATGAAAATCGCCGCGCAATTGTATACTCTTCGCAGCTTTCTGAAAACCCCAAAGGACATCAGCGAAAGCTTGAAAAAAGTAAAGCAAATGGGGTACCAGGCCGTACAAGCTTCCGGTGTCGGACCGATCGACATTCAAGAATTTAAAGCGCTTGCTGATCAGGAAGGCTTGACGATCTGCGCTACGCACATCGGGTACAACGAGCTGTTGAACGATATGGATACCGTCATCGAGAAGCATAAAGCATGGAATTGCAAATATGTCGGTTTAGGCGGCCTCCCGCCGGAATTTCGCGAAAACAGCCAAGGCTACGCCACTTTCGCAAAACAAGCCTCGGAATTTGGGAGACAGCTGCAAAGTGCCGGGTTAAAGTTCATCTATCATAACCACGACTTTGAGTTCGCGAAATATGACGGAAAAACAGGCATGGAGATTTTATTTGAGGAGTCGGACCCAGATAGCGTGAATTTCGAGCTGGACGTTTATTGGGTACAAGCTGGTGGGGCCGATCCAATCGAGTGGATTCGCAAGATGGAAGGAAGAATGAAAGTTGTTCATTTCAAGGACATGATTGTGACACCGGATCGGAAACAGCGTTTTTCGGAAGTCGGCGAAGGTAATATGAATTTCAAAGGGATTATTCAAGCATGCGAAGAGATCGGAGTGGAGTGGGCCGCGGTCGAACAGGATGACTGTTATGACCGCAATCCTTTCGATAGTTTGAAGATCAGTTTTGTCAATCTTGCAAAATTAGGGTTAAAAGCATAGATGAACTTACGCGTAAGATAATTTGAAATAAGTAAAACTTCGACTACAGCATGTCTGTAGTCAAAGTTTTTTCTAAATTGCCCCTGTGCTGAAGTTACGGAGAACTAGAGGTCAATAAACGACCAGAACAAGGCTGCCGGTGGATCGGTGGCCTTTTCTCACGATCGGGCAGGATATGAAGAAGGGGGGACATTACTTGCTTAAGAGAAAGATTGTCATTTGGTCTGGTTTGATCATTTTTTCGATTTTTTTGACAATATCTGCACTTGTAAAGGAGTACCCCTTCTCTATACCAAAGGCAATACTTTTCATAGAGACTGGAAATGCACGTTTAGTACCCCTTACATCAGATGCCAGTAAATTAATTGGGAGACGAGGGCCATCCGATCAACAACTCACTGCTTATCTGGCACTACGGGGCTGGAGGCATAAGGAAACACTTGGTGACCATATCATCTACGAAAAGGACAATGTTACTTTAAACGTCTATTCCCGTTTCCGAAGAGGTTACTGGTGGTACATTCTTGACAAAGCCCCATAAGCTGAAAAGAATGCAGGTTGATCGGATTTTCCGGTAGAAGCCTGAATGGCTTGGCTGCCCAATCGTTTCTTGTGGCGAAGCCATAGTTTAACACCTTACATGTTTGCGTTTGAAACCAAGTTGTCCTCTATCTATTCCCTTTTGAATATTTTCGGAAGCATGTAGGAAACTGCTTTTTTTCTTGTCTCGTTTGACTTCTACTGGGCCTACTGCCATTGCGGTCTCGACCGCCTTATCATGGAGCGGCAAATAGGATACCCCCACTGTGTAAATAAAACTATTCATAGCGTATTTAGTTCTTTCGGGAGAATCGTGAATCGTATTTCTCACAGTTTCAAGCATATTGGCAATTTTGCTTTCGGAAAATTCACCGTCTGGGCGATTACCCAAAAGCCAGCAGTAACAACTCCAGCCCGCTGACATTCTTAGTTCTTCGCCGCTTGCGATCCATTTATCGGCAACTTCTTGAGCAATATCTGCTTCTGCCAAGGTTACTGCAACCACATAATCGGACAGCATATAAAAATACGCCGCATCCATCCAACGCTCATAATCCGCTTCAGTCATTGCATTTGGGTCTGCAATTATGCCGGCAAAGTACATTGCGTCGTAGTTCCCTGTGCTGTAAAGCTGCTCAGCCAAAGGTTGATTTATTTTAATTTTCTTGGCGATGGGCTTCATATCGCCTGTAGCCACGCCAAAAAGCGGTTCGTGAGCGCCATTGGATCCGTATATCTTCTTGGTTCGTTCCTTGCCGAGAGCTTCAAGCTCCTGCATAACCATTTCTACATTCATTGTTTAACACTTCCTTCTAATTGGAGGTTTTCCCTTAAGGTTTATGCTATCTATTAAGACTATATCAGATTTTGTAAGTATTTATAATTGCACTTCCATCTGAGCAGGAAACAGATTCAGTCGGAGATATCCGCACCACCCAACCGGATTGTGACCAGGACATTGAGCTAACGAGCAGGATAATGTAGTGACTATCTTGAATAAATTATGTATAAAAAACTAAAACAAATTCAATAGGTGTGCTGATTGATCAGGGAGTGTTAAATCCCTTGACATCAGAGAACTTTATAGTATTATTGAAATAATTGAATATGTTGAATTTTCTTATCAAGAGCAGGTGGAGGGACTAGCCCGATGAAACCCGGCAACCGACAATCCTTTGTTAAACAAGGAATGCACGGTGCTAATTCTTGCGGAGACGCTGTACTAAAGCGAATCTGGGAGATAAGAGTGAGGATATGACTTTGAATTTTTATGACCTTTCTCTAATTCCAGGGAAGGTCATTTTTGTTTTGCATTAACAAACTAAATTAGTGTAATAGGAGGGACATGATGGCGATCACGATATCTGATAATCTGACAACCAAAGAGATTTTAAACCATAATTCGGTTATAGGTCTTTCGTTTGAAAGTTTGCAGCATTGTAAGATTACCCAAATAGAATGTTTTCGATTTGACAGTGAGCTTTCAAAAAAGCTTTTAATAGAACACAGCACAGATTATGTCTGTGGGCTAATTGCTATCTCTACAAAGACGGGAACATGTGGGTTAAGGGAATTTGCGATCCCTTGTAAAAGCATGAAGTGTGATACGGTTTTGTGGGCTGCTCCTTTTCAGCGAATAAAAGGTTTGACCTTGGTTGAAAGCTTGAACTATGTTCGACAAAAACAAGAGGCATGGGGACCCGTAAGATCCGAATTAATTGAGTCTGCATTAATGGATCTAAATGGAAAACTTGGACGGGCATCAAAAAATGACAAGGATCAAAGATACTTCTGGGATCGAGCATACTTATTTGACCATACGCAAGCGTACGTCTTTTTCTAAAAATTCGACAAACCAGGTGAAGATTTGGAAGACCAACAAACGGGAAACGATTGTGGAGGAGCTTGCTTTAGATAAGGTTCTTTTGAATCATATGCGGATCGAAAAGGCTGCTGTCATTTGCCACTCGATTGGAGGCCAGATTGCAACGGAACTCGCTCTTTCTATCCTGAACGTCTACAAGAACTCATCTTAGTTGCACCTGCTTTGTCGGGATTTGTTCACTCTCCACTCATCCTGAAGATCTTTTCCACCATATAAGTTATAATGAAGCTTGTTGAATTTTCAATTTAATGGAAATTTTTCTTGGTTAATGAATCTATTTAATGTCAGGTGAGAAAAGAAATACATCGTAGATTTAGCTGAAGCTGATTAATTTAAAAACTATGTTAATGTTGTACAAAAAGGGAATTAGAATTGTCGAACAGAAAAAAATAGTTCTTGCTGAAATTGAAAATGATTTGAAAGAATAGGAAGTGGTGGGATTAATTAAAAAATTCGTCGCACTTTTCATTTTAATCTTGTACATAATACTAATTATTTCACCGAATAAAAGCTTCGCGTTGTCATGTTCTGAAAGTAATGAACCAAGAGAACTATTTAAAAGACACGATTCGGTCTTTATTGGCAAAGTCAAAGAGTCCACGTATGAGGAAGTAGGTACTTTAAATCCAAAAAGCAGGGTAACATTTGAAGTTAATTCTGGATTGAAAGGCGATAACAGTGAAAATGTAACTATTGTAACTACCGCTGGTAGTGAATTTTTAAATGGTAAAGAGTATCTTGTGTATGCTTATAAAACAACGAAGAAGAATTACTTATATAAGTATGAACAAGGAGAATTAGCGACAGATACCTGGTGCGGTGGAACAAAAGAATTTTCGCTTGCTAGTTATGACCTTGAAGAAATAGCTGAATTGAAAAAAAGAATGAAATTCTCAATTTTATTAAGGTTGTTTCGTTTGTAATTATTACGTTATTAATGATATTAAAACGAAACCGGAACGGAAAACGATAATTAAGCTGATGGAGAACTTTAGTTCAATAGGATCAAGAGAAGGCTGCCAACAGCATAGAAAGGAAGCCTTCTCAACATGTTTTCGCGTTTCTCTTAGTGTTTATTAGTGGTTATTTAATAAAAAAGAAAATTAATCGGTAAGAGGAATGATAACTTCATAACAAGATCTAGTAGGCTGTCGGTGATTAATTCGGTGGCCTATTCCGTTAACGGGCAGGTTAATGGAGCACTAAAGGTGAATTAAATAATTAATATATACTCTGGAGGTGTGCCAAGATGTCAGAGAATTCAGCTCGATTAATACAATATGATGAATTGCCAAAACTGCTTCAATTATATAAGCATCTACATGAACAAGATGCTGAAATAATTTTTAATGATGCTCTTCAAGATTTATGGGAAGAAATAATAACAGATAAATATATGAAGATTATTGTGATTGAACAAGAAGGAAAACTAGTATCTTCATGTGTAATGAGCATTATTAAGAATTTAACTCGAGGCACTAGGCCTTATGGGCTCATTGAAAATGTTGTGACTCATAAAGACTATAGAAGACAAGGATTTGGAAGATCAGTACTAAATAAAGTAGACGAAATTTGTCATGAATTTAATTGTTATAAAGTGATGTTATTAACGGGATCTAAGAGGGAAGAAGTTCATAATTTTTATGAGAATGTTGGATTTATTAAAGGACAAAAAACGGGATTTATAAAGAAATTTTGAATAATGATATTTAGTAGTATTGAAAATGATTCGAAGTATTCACGTTTCAGACCATTCGGTCCGCCCGTCGTCCGCAGCAAGCTCGGACGACGCTATGAAAGCAATGTGTTTTGTTCCGTACGAAACTTGGGAAGTAAGTCCAACTTGATCTTAAATTGCTGAACAAACGGAAAACGATAGCTCCATAATAATGTACATCTAGGCTGCCGGTGATTCGTTGGCAGCCTGTATGAAATTAAGGACAGGTTTCCAAGATTCTTTTATGGGGAATCACAAGGATTAAGAAGTGGGTTCGTAGATAGTACTTCCTTATGGATATTAAAGCATCATGGTATATCAGTATTTGGGACAGAAATTAATTCATTAGATGTAGCTGTTGAATGGAAAGATATTCAAGTTGCTATGAAGTTCAATCTGAACGTTTACTGGGCGGATAAGGCGAAGAATTTTGAGTTGTTTTTCGAAGATCATTGGATTGATGATACAGTACTAACGTTGGGAAGAATTGCTTATACGCTTGAACATAAAACAATCGTTTCAAAAGACGAAGGTGGTTACTATCTTTTAGAAAAATTACCTACTGAATAGCATCGACTTGTTAATGAAGCGTTACGGATTCGTCAGAGTTTAGATACATTTGAATATACTTCAAGAGAAGAGCGTGCCTTGCATGCACAGCGATTTATACACCACGTAACTGACTATTGTAATGGTAAGTATAAATTGATTTGAGCAAGAATTAATCAACACGCGATTATTTGAAGGTGGAAGAGAAGCGTTTCGACAAAATGCGGTGGATCTGTTCACCGATTGTCCTTCCCGTGACAGAGGTGCCTATTTATGTGACTCTTTCTTTACGGCAAGAGCCATAAAAAAAGATGACCCCTGATGAGTTCAATGGTCATCTCCTGGCAGCTTAACTCCGTGGTGGTTTGTTTAAACTGTCAATAATCCGGGTCAGTGCTCAGCTCTGCCGGAGGTAACAACAAAAAATAGATTGAACAGGAAATAACGCTATGATATAATCGATAGCGCTACTGACAAATTAAAGTCAATGGTATATCCAATTTTATTCCTACTTTAATTGTACATCTGGAACTTTGATTTGTCAATGCTCTTTTTTATCCCAAAAAAAACGGAAGAAGGAGTGTGTTCAGGGAGAGATGGATACGAAGGATTGGCGGCAGGAACAGGAGCGACTGGAACGGGTCAGGAACAAACTGCAGGCGAGAATCGCTGAACTGGAGCCGGAGGTTGCCGGACTGCATGATCAGGCTACGGACATCCGCAAGCGGTTTTGGGAAGAAGTTACGATCAACACAAGTACGAACGAAGATTTCGAAGAGTCCTTCTACACGATTAACCAGCAGTCCTCAGTATTGGCCGAACGTGAGCGCGGGCACAAGCTGTTGACGCAGCAATGGAAAAACATGAACCGTCTGCTCCCATCTCCTTATTTCGGGCGCATCGACTTTCAGGAGGATAGTCAGGACCTCAGCGAGCAAATCTATATCGGCGTATCTTCCTTCGTTGACGAAGACGGATTGAGCTTTCTGATCTATGACTGGCGTACGCCAATCGCTAGCCTATACTACGACTACTCCCCCGGTAAGGCGTCTTATGTCACACCGGGCGGACGAATCGAAGGGACGATGGAGCTCAAACGGCAGTTTCAGATTCAAAACGGACAAATCCGCAATATGTTTGACGCGAGCGAAACGATCGGAGACGAATTGCTGCAGCAAGTGCTCGGCAAAGGTGCGGATTCGCAAATGAAGAGTATCGTGGCAACCATCCAGAAGGAACAAAACGCCATCATCCGCAATGACAAAAGCCGGATGCTTATCGTACAGGGGGCGGCCGGCAGCGGTAAAACTTCCGCGGCATTACAGCGGGTGGCGTACTTGCTGTACAAACACCGCCAGACGATCAGGGCCGATCAAATCGTTCTTTTCTCACCGAATCCGATGTTTACCAGCTATATCTCCACCGTCCTTCCGGAGCTTGGTGAAGAGAATATGCAGCAGACGACTTTTCAAGAATATCTCGACAATTGGCTAGGTTCTTCTTTACTGCCGGAGGATCCCTTTGATCAGATCGAATATGTACTAACCGCACAAGGAACGCCGGGGTATGAGGGTCGTCTTCAGGGGATCGAGTATAAAGCTTCCGAGGCTTTCCTGCAAGCTCTGCAGAACTATGGAATGTGGTTGGGGCGGGAAGGCATGCGATTCAACGGTATTCGGATTCAGGACCGCGATTTGATTACTGCGGAGCGAATGAGAACGAAATTTTACGGTTATGACCAGTCCCTGCCGTTGTTCAATCGTGTCGTTCTCTTGCAGGAATGGCTGCTGAATGAACTAGCTTCGCTGGAACGCATGGAACGGGAAGCGCCTTGGGTACAGGAAGAGTTGAATTATCTCGACACCGAGCAGTACATGGAAGTCTTCGGAATGCTGCATAAAGAGAAGGAAGTATTCGACGTTGCTGAACAATACGCCGCAGTTCGCGAGAAAATTAACAACAAGCGCCGGGGAGATGAAGGCGACTTTGACTTCGCTCGGAGTGAGGAAGATCTGCTCCGCCGAAGGATCGTGAAAGAAAGCTTTAAACCGCTAAGGAAAAGTGTGAAGAAATTCTCGTTTGTAGATGTCAAAGGCATATATGGACAATTGTTTGAGGGCGGAGCCGCTTATCGGGAGAAAACGAATGGGGCCGTCATCCCTCCTCTGTGGCCTGAAATATGCAGGCAAACCAAGGAAACGTTGCTCCGGAGCGAGTTGTTCCACGAGGATGCGACTCCTTATTTGTATGTAAAAGAACTGATCGAAGGCGTCCGGACGAACACGGAAATCCGGTATGTCTTCGTTGATGAGGGTCAGGATTATTCGTCGTTTCAATATGAATATCTAAAAAAGCTGTTTCCCCGTGCCCGGATGACGGTGCTCGGCGATTTCGGGCAAGCGATCTTCATGCAGGCTACAAGTTTGGACGCACCCGATTCGCCGCTGCTTCGCCTTTTTGGTGAAGCCGAAACAAGCCTTGTCTGCCTGGTACGCAGTTATCGTTCAACCAGGGAGATTGTTGAATTTACGAAATCGATGCTTCCAGGCGGAGAAGAAATTGAACCGTTTGAAAGGGGAGGCCAAAAGCCTCTTCTGACGAGACTGGACGGCAGGGAGAAGCGTGATGCACAAATTATGGCAGACATCGCGGTGCTCATGTCCGAGGGCTTCGATTCCATCGCCGTCATTACGAAGACCGCAGCCGAAAGCCGGGATGCCCATGAATCGTTACGGATTCATGGAGGCGAAGCTCTGCAGCTCATTACGAAGGAGACGCTCAATTTTGAAAAAGGAGTGATGGTCATTCCCGTGTATCTCGCCAAGGGTGTCGAGTTCGATGGAGTCTTGGTCTATGATGCTTCGCCCGAAGCTTACGGCCGGGACAACGAACGCAAGCTTCTTTATACGGCGTGTACGCGGGCCATGCACCGGCTTCATCTTTACACGACGGGGATTGGTCGCCGTTCGTGCAGGCGTTGCCTGCGAATTTGTATGAGAAAGCAACCTATTGACGGATCGGGGGTGACGTCTGCCGCGATAAGCTGCGCTCATGATTCAGCAAATCTTCGGCGCCATCCTGTAGCTCGTCATCAACGTCGGTTGTAAGCAAGAATCCCACGACGACTCCCTATTTCCTTGTGTCGGCGTCCATCGAAGAACAGATCAATTTGTTGCTCGACCATTAATTTCATCCATACACAGCTCGATGAGCAGAAAGCAGGGATCTATGTCAACTCCTACGCAAACAAAAACAATGGCAGCCGGCAGGGACGACTTCTCGCTGAAAGCCATTCTGCCGCCGCTCATAGCGATTATTGTCGGCATGATCATGGTTATTCTGGACAGCACTGTCGTCAATAATGCTATTCCGAAACTCGTGGAATACTTCGACACTGACCTAAAGACGATCCAATGGACCGTCACCGGCTATACGCTAGCCTTATCCGCCGTTATCCCGCTTGCAGGCTGGATGGCCGATAAATTCGGCTCCAAGCAAATTTTCATGATTACGATCGCCCTGTTCACGATCGGCTCCGTGCTGTGCGGCATCGCGCAAACGCCGGAACAGCTGATTATTTACCGCATCATTCAAGGCTTGGGAGGCGGTATGGTGGGCCCGATCGGGATGGCCATGGTGTTCAAGCTCGCGCCTCCAGAGCGCCGAGGATCCATCATGGGCGTACTCGGCGTTCCAATGCTGATTGCACCGGCTTTCGGCCCGGTGCTATCCGGCTGGCTGGTCGATTCTGTCAGCTGGCACTGGATTTTCATCATCAATCTGCCGATCGGCATTATCGCCTTCATTCTCGGGTATAAATATTTGCCAAAATCCGACCGGCATGCTGCACCGCATTTGGACGTCATCGGCATGTGCCTCGCGCCGATCGCTTTCTCCATGCTGGCGTACGGGGTAAGCGAAGGCGGCACCAGCTGGTTCTCGACTTCGACGATCACGGGCTTAACCGTCGGCGGCATTGCACTCATCCTCTTCATCTTCGTGGAACTGGCACAGAAGCAGCCGTTGCTGGAGCTGAAAGTGTTCAAGTCGTCCGACTTTACACGCAGCATCATCATGACGTGGATCGTACAGCTCCCGCTGTTTGGCACAATGCTAATCGTGCCGCTGTATCTGCAAGGCGTCATGCATTACACCGCGCTTGAAACGGGCTGGATCCTGATGCCTTATGCACTATGCGCGGGACTCGGCATGCCAATCAGCGGCCGGTTGTTCGATAAGATCGGCGCGCGTCCGCTCGCCTTCGCCGGTCTTACCGTCATAACCATTTCCCTGTTCATCTTATCCGACATATCGGTGGATACCTCGCTGTGGGTTATCATTCTGTGCATCTGCATTTTGGGTCTCGGCATGGGCTTCACCATGATGCCGCTCAACACACATGTCTTGAACTCTGCACCTCGCCGTCTGGTGAGCCGCGTCACACCGCTGACAACAGCAGCTTCGCAAGTAATCCTCTCGTTCGCGGTCGCGGGCCTGACGGGTTATCTCACGTCGCAAATCACTTCCCACGCCGCAAGCGCTGGAGCGGACGCGAATCCACTGAACGCCGTCGTCGCGGGTTATGGCGACACGTTCTTCCTGTCCGCATGCCTCGTGACCGCAGGTGTCGCACTGTCGCTCCTTCTGCGTAAACCGAAGCAGCAGGAAGAAGACGGAACCGCCGGCGGGCACAATCCGGACCCGGCGATGATGATGGATCACTAATCGCGAATCGGCTCCGATTCGCTCGTATGCAAATAGCCTTGGCCGTTAGTCGGCCAAGGCTATTTTTTGCTGATCATGTTAGTCTGTATTAAAGGAGTGTTAAAAATAACATTAAAAACTATTTAGGGACGTCATTCAAGGAATATACAATTAGTATTAGTGCTAAGAACATATATCTTATGCCGAATTTTTAGACAAGAACAAAGTATTATTGATATAGCGTGAAATTGATCAACAAGAAGTGAATTGTTAACCTTTACACTTCTCATAAAATTAATCTGTGTAGTTGATGACAGGTCGGAAGCCTGTTGAGGGACGGGCAGTAGAGCGTGGTGGTTACATGCTTCCTATTTTAGGTGAATGGTAAATAAAGGAATTTATAAGAGTGTGTCGAATAATATTATTTGATACTTATGTTTTGGAGGTTGATGAAGATGGAACTAAAAATTGAACGTTTAGATATTGAAATGGCAGACATTTCTGGGTCGAGGTTTCAGAAGGTTAAAGCTGAGGAATTAAATTTTGAAAATGTCAATTTAGCAAAAACGCAAATTAATAATGCTAATCTGAGAGGAATGGCATTAAACGATGTGAATATGTCCGAGTTTAGAATTTCGGATGCTAATCTCTCAGGTACTGAAATCAAAAATGCTAATTTTAGTCATGCTGTAATAGACCATGTTCATTTATTTGGCACTGAATTTCGTAATGTTGCTCTCCCTATGGAAGGTGATGGTAATTACAATCCAAATGGCGTTTACAAACCAATAAGCTTTATAAATTCTGACTTATCAAACGTACAATTAACAAGCTGTAATTTAGCAAACATGGATATTCGCGATTGCGATATATCTGGATTAAAGATTAACGGTGTGTTAATAGAAGATTTAATAAATAAAAAATAGAAAATGAATCATCAATTATTCAACTTAAGAGGAACGTTTGCTCAATACACACCTTTAAGGCTGCCATCATGATTGGCAGCCTTTGCTTACCTACACGGGCAGTAATAATCCCAAGTGATGCAAATGATCTTTCAAGGCTTAATCAAGAGTTTAACGGAGGTGGCCAAAGGCCTTCTACGGATATAATTGAGAGCCTAAATGATAGCGCTGAATTGATTGCTGTAGCAGAAATAGGTGGCAAAGTCGTTGGTTTTGGTTGCGCTCAGAGTTTTAGATCATTCTGTTATAACGGACTTCAAGGAGAGATTACCGAATTGTATGTTTCGGAAGCTGTTCGAAGAAAGGGAATTGCCACTTCATTAATATTTTATTTGGAAGAAAACCTAAAAAAACGTGGAGTGAAAAGTGTTAAAGTACTAACAGGAAGAAGAAACAATGCTGCGATTAAGACCTATGAACAATGCAACTTTCATCAGGATGATGAGCTCTTGTTGAAGAAAAAGTTGTAGGACTCAACTAACGGAAAACTTTAGTTCAATGCCGTAATGGCTCTCACATTGCATCCCTTCGCTCCGAGGGACGGGCAGTAATGCTGAATAAAACTTTCATTCGTAGAAAAATTGTCGTTTTGATAATTTGAAGGAGGGAATGGATTGTTGAAGGAAAGTGTGTTACAAACAGCAGCAAATGCATTTGGACTTAATTCGAATCTTCTTACACATGTTGGTGGCAACGTTAATGTTGTGTATCAATACCCAGCACAAAACGGGTACCCAGAACGGATATTACGTTTATCAAATCAGAAGTGGCGTAGTGAACAAGAGGCATTAGCAGAAGTACACTTCATGAAATATCTGTTTGATAACAGCGTTTCTGTTCCGAAGATTTTCTCATCAAAAACAAGAAAATTGGTGGAAAGTGTAACAGATGGTTATCACGCCTCTGTATTCTCCAAAGCTCCTGGTAGAATCCCCACTGAAGAAGACTGGAACCCAAAAATGTTTGTTAATTGGGGACGTATTGTTGGACAGATGTACCTACTTACCCAATCCTATGTACCACTACATGATGTCAAACGCCGCGATTGGAAACAGGAACCTTGGATGGATATGATGCGACACCTCCCAGATGAGGAGTCTATTGCTCGGCAAAAAGCTAATGAGTTGTTAAACTGGTTAGAGACTCTTCCAAAAGATTTGAAAAACTATGGTCTTGTCCACTGTGACCTTCATGCAAACAACATCTTCGTAACTAAAGACGGTTCCATTACGGCATTTGACTTTGATGACTCCTGCAATCATTGGTTTGCTTATGACATCGCCCTAATCCTTTACTCGGTCATCACGAGATATAACCGACAAGATATAAAAAGTAGAACACTCGATGACCATGTAGCCTGGTTCCTCGACTGGTTTATAAAAGGCTATCAAGAGGTACTTACCGTCGAATATTGGTGGCTTAAAGCTATGCCGAAATTAATGAGTTATCGAAGGTTGCTCGATTTTAACTTTTTACACCAACGTTATGACTGGAAAACGGTAGATGGCAAACTGAAGATGACATGGCTACGTATGAAAGCAGAGATTGAAACAGATGAACCTTTAACTAATTTTCCATTTTAAGATTTTTGTTATGTCGCTAACGAGGAATGATAGTGAAGGAGCTTGCCTCGGGCAACTCCTTTTTTGTTCATTCAAGTAACAGGCAGTTATATAGAACCGAATGAGATCAAGGAGCCAAATGGCATAAAATCAATAGTTGACACGACACCAAATGGTGACCTATAATTAAAGTGTCACTAAATGGTGTCTAATTATGTGGAGGTGATGAAATAAACAGCGGTCCCTTCGTACATCAATAGATTTATAATACAGAAAATAATTTTTAGGAGGGGGCGTTATGAGCGATAACAACCAATTGCGGGATGTTTTTGACGCGATTGCAGATCCGACTAGGCGCCGACTAATTCGTCTGTTAGCAGAGGCGGAGGAGATACCGCTTCATGAATTAACGGTACAGTTTCAAATGGGCCGTACAGCGGTATCCAAGCATTTGACAATCCTTAAAGAAGCCGGACTGGTACTTGACCGAAAAGTCGGCAGAGAAACGCGATTTCGGTTAAACGCTTCTCCACTCAGAGAAATTCAAGATTGGGTGGCTTTCTACAGCAATTTTTGGCGTACGAATATGTTGCGCTTGAACCAACTATTAGAGGAGGAAGAAGAATGAGTTTAGCATTATCCTTGGATTTTCAGTACACGACATCGATCGAGAAGCTTTGGACCGCCATAACCGATTCAAGCAAGCTTGCCAAGTGGGTGGTCAACATCCACAATGGTCAGGCGATGGATAATGATTTTGAGCCCGTCGTAGGACACCGTTTTCAGTTTCGCACTCAGCCGTCCGAATATTGGGATGGCATTATTAACGGAGAGGTGCTTATCGTGGACGCACCAAACCGGGTGTCCTATACTTGGGCGAGCGGAGGGGAGAAGCA
>NZ_WHOC01000169.1:0-694 GCF_013141785.1 Paenibacillus germinis | reverse complement strand
TAACTTACTTAAAATCTACTTGAAAGGGAATGGTTGTTATGTTACGCACCATAAGAAATTTTTTTATCGCAATGTTATTCCTGTATTCAACTATTTTTTCATCTGGCAATGCGAATGCTTCTCTTAATAATCCCAATACAGATTCGTTTATGAATGCAAAGTACGGGTACTTTTTCCATTATCTTGCTGGTTATAATGACATTGCAGGATCTAATATCACAGAATGGAATAGTAGTGTAAATTCATTCGATGTCAATGCATTTGCTAATAATATGGCTGATGCGGGTGCTGGATACGTGATACTGACACTTGGTCAAAATAGTGGTTATTATAATTCTCCAAACGCGACATATGAAACATTAGCAGGGTACCCCATAGGGGTAAAAACTTCAGTTCGGGATCTTCCACTTGATCTCTACAATGCGTTAAGCCCGAAAGGGATTAAACTGATGCTTTACTTGCCTTCTAATGCTCCGGCTCATGATTCGTTTGCTGCAAATAATATGGGGTTGACCGTAAAGGGTGGGTTTGACTGGAATGTAAATAACGAATTCGGCGATAAATGGGCTCAGGTCATTCAGACCTGGTCAGATCGGTATGGCGACAAAATTGCTGGATGGTGGTTTGATGGCTATTATAGTTGGAATGGATTTAATTCAACGCATGCCCAGAAATATTCCCAAGCGGTGAAGCA